>JAYUCX010000147.1:0-7021 GCA_043740145.1 Gammaproteobacteria bacterium | reverse complement strand
TGCGGCTGCCTTTATTACGGCCCTGCACACCGTATGGCGTGATGACACTGCTGGAAAACACCGGACTAGCTATCAAGGGCAAACATGCGGTCGTGGTCGGCGCTTCGAATATTGTCGGACGTCCTATGGCGTTAGAGCTTTTGCTCGCCGGTTGTACCGTCACAGTGTGTCACCGCTTTACCATGGATCTTGCGGCGCAGGTCGCGCGTGCCGACATCGTGGTGTCGGCGGTTGGTAAACAGGGACTCATCAAGGGCGCTTGGATTAAACCGGGAAGTATCGTAATAGATGTCGGCATGAACCGTTTGGAAAGTGGAGCATTGACCGGCGATGTGGAATTCGACGAAGCCAAACAACGCGCCGCCTGGATCACGCCCGTGCCGGGCGGTGTAGGGCCGATGACCGTGGCGACGCTGTTGCAGAACACTCTTTATGCCGCGGAGCAATTTCATACTAATTAGCAGGCCGGCTCAAGCCGTTAGGCGGAGCCGACGTGTCAGTGTTAGTCGGATCCGCTACGCTTGATCCGACCTACATGCTACTTCCATAGTTGCAAGATGATCACCAAACCACGGGTTGAAATTGAATACTGCACGCAGTGCCGCTGGCTGTTGCGCGCCGCCTGGTTGGCGCAAGAACTCCTCACTACCTTCGAGCAGGAATTGGGCGAAGTCGCGTTAATTCCAGGCACAGGTGGAATCTTCGAAATCCGCGTAAACGGCGAGACACTATACTCGCGCAAACAACAAGCGCGCTTTCCGGAGGCAAAAGAAATAAAGCAACTGCTGCGCGATAAAATCGCTCCGGATAAAGACCTGGGTCATAGCGATCGTTAGATGAAGCTAAAACTAACATGGTAACACCTGCCATAGCAGCCCAGGTGTAGTAAATCCAGGGCCGGATACAGCCCCGGATTTCCGCTACACCTCATTCTCTGCTCACAACTTTTACATCATAAGCGAACGACAAAACTGCATCCTTTGAACCAGGATGCTATTGTGACTTCGGCATAGGTTTGTCCATTGATTGCATATGCTTATCCAGCCACTGCTCGAATTGCTTGATCTCCTGTTGTTGTGAAGCGATAATTTTCTGCGCCATACCTTTAAGCTCGGCATCTTTGCCATCCTTAAGCTCGATCTTTGCCATGTCTACTGCACTTTGATGATGCTTTTTCATCATCGTCGCGAAGTCCTGGTCGGTATCGCCTTTCATGGGCATGGACTGCATCTCTTTCATGCCCTTCATCATCGACTCATGCATTTCCTTTGAGCCCATCGACATACCTTCGCCTCCCATAGACATACCTTTATGGTCCATGGAAGTCGATGCAGCAGCATCCTGATTTACCTGGTGTCCTTCGTTCGCCAGAGTAGCTTGTGAAGCTAACCAAAACGGGGAGGCCATGACTCCTGCCATGACAACCGCCACTAAACCGCTTCTCGAAAAAACCGATCGACTTTTGATATTTTTAATCTCTTGATACATAGCAAATCTCCTTTAATTAAAAAATGGATGGCGGACGCGCAGCATTGCACGCCCGCTTTCTGCAAGCTCAATGTTTGAATAGTACTTTGCTCGTCTGGCTCAATCATTCATCCTGGATAGGAGCCGATCAAGCAGCCTTTTTCATAGACATCTGCCTACAGCTTTCGGCGCAGCGGCGGCAGACCTCGGCGCACGCTTGCATCTTTGCATCACCGCCGAACTGCCCGCAACTCTCCGCGCATTGTGTGCACACCTGGGCGCATACCGCGCACAGTTGCGGATGAAACTGTGAGCCGCGCAACATAAAGTGCGCGCAGGTCTGGCAGATCTCGGAACAATCCATCATCAGTTTGAGATGCGCAGGCTCCGCGTGCTTGCCGCCTTGCTCATGGCAATAGGTCAGTGTTTCCATGCAAATGCGGGCGCAGTCCAGACAATTTTGGATGCACTGCTCCAGGCCCTGATCCATCTTGTGACTTGGCATAAATCCTCCTTGAAACTGGTTAAGTAAACGACTGGCTACCGTAGCACGATGTATCGGCGACGGTTTAATACGCGTTCAACTTCCCTTTATATTCCCATGCATCCCTCCTTTGTTTACCAACAGTGAATGGCTAATGTGTGTGCTCTTCCTCATTATTAAGACGCTGTCCTGCTCGACTAGTCCAGGCTGTCATCTCCGGGCGGCATAGTCGAGCAGCCTTCTTCATAATGAAATCAGCCTATGCCGCCGAAAAACAGTTTTAGATCTCCAGGGCATTTCTCCTTTCCTGTGGATGATTAAATCTTTGCTGCGCCAGCATCCTTGACAACGGCTTCTCCCCCCACAGATAAAACATCACCGGGGTCAGCAGGGTATCGAGCAGCGTGGAGCTGATGAGCCCGCCAAAGATCACCACGGCGACCGGATACAGAATTTCCTTGCCCGGTTCCCCGCCCGCGAGCATCAGCGGGATCAGCGCGAAGGCGGCGACCAGCGCGGTCATCAGCACCGGCGTCAGGCGTTCGAGTGAGCCGCGCACGATCATCTTTTCGCCGAATACCTCGCCTTCCTGTTTTACCAAGTGGATGTAGTGGCTGATCTTCAGGATGCCGTTGCGGGTGCTGATACCGGCGAGCGTAATGAAACCCACCAGGCTGGCGACGGAAAGTGAAATGCCGGTGAGCCACATGGCGATCACGCTGCCGACCAAGGCGAGCGGGATACAGGTCATCACTATCAGCGCCAGTGTCACGGATTGATAGAGGCTGTATAACACAAGAAAAATAAGCGCGAGTGAAATCAGCGACAGTATGGCTATCAAGCGCGTGGATTCCTCCTGTGCCTGGAACTGACCTTCCAGACGGGTGGAGTAACCTTCCGGCAGCGGGGTCTTGGCCAATTCCGTGCGCAGCGCGGCGATAATTTGGGCCATGTCCGTGCCGTCGCTGTTGCCGAGCAGCACGATGCGGCGGCGGCTGTTGTCACGGCTGATCTGATTCGGGCCGTCGCTGTCGCTGATCTCGGCGATGAGCTTGAGCGGGATGCGTCCGCTGGGTGTCTCAATCAGCAGATTAGATAGACCCTCCGCAGTGCGGTCGCTGTCGGCGACGCGCAGCACGACATCAAAGCGGCGGCTCTTTTCAACCACCTCCGCAACGTCCTTGCCGTTGATGAGCGTCTCCAGCGCGGTGTTGATCGCCGCCGGGGTAACGCCATATTGTGTCGCCCTGGCATAATCCACGGTGACCTTGAGCTGCGGGATGCGCACCTGTTTTTCGATCTGTAAATCCACCAAGCCAGGAATCTTCGCCAGGCGTTCCTGTAGATCGGTAGCGAGCGAACGCAAGGTATCGAGATCGTCACCGTAGATTTTGAGTGCGATCTGGGCGCGCACGCCGGACAAGAGATGATCGAGGCGATGCGAGATGGGTTGTCCCACATTAGTTACTGCGGGGAGGGCTGCGAGCCGGTTGCGGATATCCTGGATGATCTGTTCCCGACTGCGCGCCGAGCGTTTAATATCCACATCTACCTCCGATGAATGCACGCCCTCGGCGTGTTCATCCAGCTCTGCGCGCCCGGTGCGGCGGCCGACTTGGGTCACCTCCGGCACTTGCATAATAAGTTTTTCGGCGAGCGTGCCTATCTGATTGGACTGTTCCAGTGAGGTGCCTGGATTCATGAGTAGGCTGATAGTAAACGTTCCTTCGTTAAAAGCGGGCAGAAAGGCGCGCGGAAAATACGGCACCAACGCACCCGCGACGACAACCGCCGCCAGGGCCGTCCCCAGCAACAGCTTACTGTGCCTGAAGGACCCGTTAAGCAGACGAGTGTCCCAGCGTTTGAGCGCGCGCATGACCAGGCTATCGCCGTGACCGAGCGCCTTCATTTTTGGCAACAAGTAATAGCACAGCACCGGCGTGAGCGTCACTGAAACCAACATGCTTGCAAGAATAGAAACAATATAAGCGATGCCCAACGGGGCGAGTAGCCGCCCCTCGATACCCGATAAGGCAAACAAGGGCACAAACACCAGCACGATGATAAGCGTGGCGTAGACAATGGCCGAGCGCACCTCCAGGGTCGCGGAGGAGATCACCTGCGTGATGCTCCGCTCACCGGCGACATTGAGCTTGAGGCGGCGCAGCACGTTTTCCACGCCGACCACGGCATCGTCCACCAGCGCGCCGATGGCGATGGCGAGACCGCCCAAGGTCATGGTGTTGATGGAAAGATTGAAATACTTGAACACCAATGCGGTGATTAAAATGGAGAGCGGGATCGCGGTAAGGCTGATGAAAGTGGTACGAAAGTTGAGCAAAAACAGAAACAACACCACGGCTACCATGAGTGCGCCGTCACGCATCGCCTCTTGTACATTGGCAATGGAGCTTTCGATAAAGTCGGCCTGCTTGAACAGGATATTGTTCACGCTGATGCCGCCGGGCAGCGACTTCCCCAACTCGGCGAGCGCGACCTCGATCTCGCGCGTGAGTTTGACACTGTCCGCGCCCGGCTGTTTCTGCACCGAGAGAATTACCGCCGGCCTGCCATTGAAGCTGGCGTCGCCGCGTTTCAGTTTGGCTGCGAACTGTACGGTGGCCACCTGTTTGAGCAAAATAGGCTGATTGTTTCGATAATCCACCACCAGATTCTGCAAGTCTTCGATGCGCGTGGTGCGGCCGATGTTGCGGATCAGATATTCCTCCGCGCCCTGCTGCAAAAATCCTCCACTGGTATTCACCGCGAAGTCGCGCAGCGCAACCTCCAGTTTTTCAAGACTCACATCGAGACGCTGCAACATCACCACGTTGGGCGTGACTTGATATTGTTTGACCTCGCCGCCGATCGGGACCACCTGCGCCACGCCGGCTATCGTCAGTAGTCGCGGGCGCACCACCCAGTCCGCAGCTTCGCGCACCTGCATGGGTGTAACGTCGTCGCTCGCCTGCATGGCGATCAGCATGATCTCGCCCATGATAGAGGTGATAGGCCCCATCTGCGGCGTGATGCCGGGCGGCATCTGCTCGCGCACCAGATTCAGGCGCTCCGCGATCTGCTGGCGATTGCGGTAAATCTCGGTATCCCAGCCGAACTCGACATAGACGATGGAGAGACCGATGCCGGACACCGAACGCACGCGCGTTACGCCCGGCAAGCCGTTCATGGCGGTCTCGACCGGAAAGCTGATGAGTTGCTCGACCTCTTCGGGCGCCATGCCGCTCGCCTCTGTCATGATCGTGACCGTGGGCTTGTTGAGATCGGGAAACACATCCACGGGCAACTGTTGCAAAGCGAACAACCCATACAGCAACAGCAACAGCGAAGCGACCAGGACAAACAACCGCTGCTTCAGGCTCAGATCTACAATGGCTTTGAACATGGCGCGTGTCCCCTATCTGAACTGACCAAGCAGCGCTGCACCTTCAGTCACTACACGTTCTCCCGTCTCAAGGCCTTCCAGCACGGCCAGGCTGTTGTCACTCTGTTTTTGCACGCGCACTTTCTTTGGTGTAAACCGCTCGGCCTCGCTGTGCACCCAAACCTGAAGCTCGTCATTACCACCCTTCACCACGCTCTCCTGCGGCAACACAATGCCGCGCAGACTTTGCTTGGTCTCAACATAGACCCTGAGCGGTTGACCGACGCTCAATTCAGGGGGGGGCGCATCGAACTTGAACTGCATCGGCAAGGCCTGTTCGTGGAGATGGAATGCCTGCCCGAGGTAAGTCAACGTCACGGCCTGCCCACTGCTCAGCACCGTGTAGGCCGCTTTGACCTGATCGGCCAGCGCGGGATCATAGGTCACGGCCTCCACCCACAGTTTGGCGGGGTCTATGATCTCAAACAGCAACTCGCGCGCCTCGACGATTTGTCCCGCTATCAGATTTCTGTGATGAATGACACCGGACACCGGTGCACGCAGTTCCTCAGGACGAGCCATGCCTGCGGAGAGTGCGGCCTTGCGATCCCGTAAGCTCTGCAACTCGGCGCGCGCCGCATCGAGTTCCTTTTGCGGGATGCTGCCGATAAGCTGTTCCAGGCGTTGCACCTTTTTTCCGGTGAGCGACAGATTCGCGGCGATCTCGGCAAGTTGCGCCTGCTGTGCGCCTCTTTCGAGACTCGACATAATCGGCGTAAGATAGGCCAGTATCTCCCCCTTCTTGACCGGCTGCCCGCTATGCGGGAGACCCTGGTCAGACGGATCAATCCGTCCCGCCTGAGAGGCCTGCACGCGCCCGCTGTAATTGGGATCGCTGATAATCTGGCCGTTAAGCTCAAGCGTGCGTGGGATGTCGCGTACTTCGGCCAACTGAGTGCGTATGTTAAGCAGGCGCTGCGCGGGCTTGGGCAGGAATAAACTGCCATCAGACAAGCGTTTGGCGCTGGTATTGACGCCGGCCGGGTTGGCTGCGCCGGATGCTACCGGGCGAGCCGCCGTTGCCGTTTCAGTTTGCGCCTTGTTATCTCCGTGTTCTTCATCACCGTGAGCAAATGCTGAATCAGGAACGTTGAAGATCAACATCATCAACATGAATAACGACGACGCGACCGCGCCTCTGCGCCATTTGAGTACTATCACGAACAACACCAAGCTCACCGCAGCCAAACCTACCCACTTTGCGTAATCCTGCCAATGGCGTTCCTCTATTTCTGCTGTCACGGCAGGGATTTCCAGATTCCCGCTCAATGCGTCACTGACCTTTTCCGCCTCGATAGCAAAGCGTATTTCGCGCCTACCCGGCTGTTCCAGCCATTCTCCCTTGACGCTATACAACCCTTCCGCTTCGGGCTTGGCCTGTGAGCTCACAGAACCGTTCGTCACCGTGATGCGCGCGCCGTTAATGGGTTCATTGGTTGCATAACGATCCACATATAACCAGAGTGTGTGGTTGCGGAGGATACCGATCAATTCAACAGTATTGGAACTTGCCGTGACGCGCGGCTCCGGTGTTGAGACTTCGGCGGGAGGCGGTGCTTCATCGCCGTGACCGGCATCCGCAAAAACGGACAGCGACAAAACCATCCCACCCATGGCGGCGCAACACA
>JAYUCX010000146.1:0-2965 GCA_043740145.1 Gammaproteobacteria bacterium | reverse complement strand
GTATCTTCGTGCTCACCGGCATCGCCGCGGCCACTATGTCAGGGCCTGCGGTCGTCCTGTCGTTCGTGGCGTCAGGTATCGCCTGCGCCTTCGCGGCGCTGGCCTACGCGGAACTGGCCGCGAGTTTGGGGGGTTGCGGCAGCGCCTATGGCTACAGCTACGCCGCGCTGGGGGAACTGGTCGCCTGGTTGGTGGGCTGGATGTTGATCCTCGAATACGGCATGGCGACCGCGGCCGTGGCCAACGGCTGGTCGGGCTATTTTAATAACGCCCTGACCGCCGTCGGTCTACCCTTGCCGGACGCGCTGACGCGTGCGCCCAGTCAAGGCGGGATTATCAATCTGCCGGCGGCGGGGATCGTGGCCGCGCTTTCGATATTGCTCATCATCGGCGTCAAGCAAAGCTCGCAATTCAATACCGCCCTGGTGTTCGTCAAGCTACTCACCATCGCCGTGTTTATCGGCGTTGCGGTATTTCACGTCAACCCCGCTTTATGGGACCCGTTCATGCCCTTCGGTTGGTTCAGCGCCGGCACCGAAGGTAAACCCGTGGGGGTGTTGGCGGGGGCGGCCATCGTGTTCTTCGCCTACATCGGCTTTGACGCCGTCACCACCGCGGCCGAGGAGGCCAGGAATCCGCAGCGCGACGTGCCCATCGGTATCCTCGCCTCGCTCGCCGTTTGCACCGTGATATACGTCGTGGTGTCGGGTCTGTTGACCGGCATCGTTTCCTATAAAGATCTCAACGTCTCCTCGCCGGTAGCGCACGCCATGCAGTTGTTAGGGATCAACTGGGCCTCGGCCCTGATTGCGACCGGCGTGATCACCGGCCTCACCACCGTGATGCTGGTGTTGTACTACGGACTCACCCGCATCTTCTTCGCCATGTCACGCGATGGCCTGCTGCCGCCGTTTTTCGGTGCGGTGAACGCCAACACCCAAACGCCGGTGCGGGTAATTGTTTTGTGTGGCACCCTCATCGCCCTGACGGCGGGCTTCGTGCCGCTGGGCGATCTCGCCGAGTTGGTGAATGTAGGCACTTTGAGCGCCTTCGTCATGGTTTGCCTCGGCACCATCGTATTGCGCAACACACATCCTCATCTGAAGCGTCCCTTCAAGACGCCCTACCATCCACTGATACCGGTTTTGGGAATACTCTCGTGCAGCGTGCTGCTGGCCAGTCTGCCGCACGTTACCTGGAAGCGCTTCGGGATCTGGATGCTGATCGGCATTATCTTTTATTTTGTCTACTCCATGCGAAATAGCCGACTGGCGAAATTAGCGGTGGGACGCTGAGTGTAGCCAGAGACTGAGCGCTCATGAAATGTGACCATTTTGTGAGGATTGTAGCGCCCGCAAGACTTATCCTTACCGAATAACATGGGTGAGGATTGCGAGGGGAGTTATGGGTAATAACGCAGGAGGGGCTCCCTCTAATAGTCGCTGGCTCAAGGCGGCTATCTTGCTGGTCTTCACAGCGGGCTTTGCCGCCTTCTTTATCTTCGGTGGCGCGCAATGGCTGAACCTTGAGACGATCAAAATTCATCGCGCGGAGTTGCTCCAGTTCACGGCGAATAACTATTTCACCATGCTGTTGTTGTCCGTGCTGGTGTACGCCGCCGCGACGGCCCTGAGCATTCCAGGCGCACTGCTGCTATCGCTGACAGTAGGTTTTTTATTCGGCCGCTGGGTGGGCACACTGGTCATCGTGCTGGCCGCCACAGTCGGGGCAACCCTGGTGTTTATCGCCGCACGCTACTTGTTTGCCGAGGCCGCGCAGCGCAAGGCCGGAGGGCTCGCCAAAAAAATGATCGAGGGCTTCAAGGAAAACGCATTTAATTACTTGCTGTTCTTGCGCCTGGTGCCGCTATTTCCCTTCTGGCTGGTCAATCTGGTACCGGCATTCACACCCATCCGCGTGCGCACCTATGTCGCGGCCACGGCCTTGGGCATTATCCCCGGCAGTTTCGTGTTTGCGAATCTAGGGCAGTCTTTGGGGCGTATAGAGAGTATTGAGCAACTGGTGTCAGGGGAAATCCTCGCCGCGCTGGCGCTGTTGGGGTTGTTTGCCTTGATCCCCATCGCGGTCAATAGGCTCAAGACAAAGCGTAAACAGATGGAGTCACTATGATTTATGCAGTATTGCTCAGTCTGCTGGTATTGGTTCTGGCCTGGAGCAACGGCGCCAACGATGTCGGCAAGGGCGTGGCGACGCTGGCGGGGTCGGGCGTGGCCGCCGCAAGGCGCGCTATTCTATGGGGAAGTTTTTGCACCGTGTTGGGTGGACTGGCCGCCGCGGTCTGGGGCGCTGCGCTGGTACAAACCTTTGCCAGCGGTTTTATCAGCACCGGCTTCGTCGTCAATCTCGGCTTTGTCGCGGGCGCGATCGCGGGCGCGGCGCTCTGGATAGGGTTCGCAACCCGCTTTGGACTGCCGGTCTCGACCACCCATGCCCTGCTGGGCGGGATCGTCGGTTCGGTGCTCGTCACGGCCGGCCCGGTAGGACTGAAGACCGCCGCCATTGCTAATAAGGCCCTCGCGCCGCTGTTGTTGAGCCCCGTGATCGCCATTTTATTATGCTGGTGTTTATTACTTGCGGCACGCTGGGTCGAGCGCAAGATTCCGGCCTGGAGTTCTGGTTGTTGCGCGCGCGCGGACTGGCAACAGGATCCCTTTGTCTGCGCCCCCGAAGGGCAGCGCCCCGCGCCGTATGCGCAACACGTTTGGCTAGGGCTGCACTGGTTGAGCAGCGGCGTCACCAGCTTCGCGCGCGGCCTCAATGACGTCCCCAAGATCGCCGCATTTCTAATACTGATTTTAACCTTGACGCCTGCCTTGTCCGCAGTATTCGTCGGGAGCCGACTTTGGCCGATTATCCTGGTAGCGCTGGCGATGGGTCTGGGCAGCCTATGGGGCGGGATGCGGATCTTGCAGGTGCTCGCCCACCGCGTGACGCCGCTCGACCC
>JAYUCX010000145.1:0-15961 GCA_043740145.1 Gammaproteobacteria bacterium | reverse complement strand
GTGCGGGTTCGCCGCGCTGGGCATACTGTTCTACAACGTGGTGGTGCTGATTAACAACTGGCTGAATCCGTTGTGAGCGGGTCAGCCGAGAAACAGCGTGTAAACGGGGTTACCCGCCTCCTCGCAATAGTTATAACCTACCTCTTTTAGGAAGCCCTCAAATTCCGCGTGCTCGTCGGGCGGGATTTGAATGCCGACCAGCGCGCGCCCGTAGGCCGCGCCGTGATTGCGGTAGTGAAACAGGCTGATGTTCCAGCGCTGCCCGATGCGGTTCAGAAAATGCAGCAGGGCGCCGGGCCGTTCCGGGAACTCGAAGCGATACAAGACTTCGTTCGGCACCTTGTTGTTGCTGTGACCGCCCACCATGTAGCGGATGTGCATCTTGGCCATTTCGTTGTCCGTCATGTCCAACACCGGATAACCCTTGGCGCGCAAACGGGCGATGAGCTTTTCCTTTTCCACCGGGCCGTCGTGCATCTGAACACCGGCGAACACGTGGGCCTCGTTCGGGTCGTGATAGCGGTAATTGAATTCGGTGATGCTGCGGTTGCCGATGGCGTCGCAAAATTCGCGGAAGCTGCCCGGCCGCTCCGGGATGGTCACCGCCAGCAACGCCTCGCGCTGTTCACCCAGCTCGGCGCGCTCCGCGACGTGGCGCAGCCGGTCAAAGTTCATGTTGGCGCCGCTGTTGATGGCGACGAGGGTCTGGTTGGCGAGGCCCTCGCGCTCGATGTATTTCTTGAGCCCCGCCACGGCGAGCGCCCCGGCCGGCTCGGCGATGGAGCGGGTATCGTCGAAGATGTCCTTGATGGCGGCGCAGATCTCGTCGGTGCTGACTAGAATTACTTCGTCCACGCAGGTTTGCGCGACGCGAAACGGCTCCTCGCCCACCTGGCGCACAGCGACCCCATCGGCGAAGATGCCGACGTGATCGAGCACCACGCGCCGGCCGGCGCGCAGGGCCTCGTAGAGGCACGCGGCGTCATCCGGTTCGACGCCGATCACCTTGATCTCAGGACGCAGTTGCTTGACGTAGGCCGCGACGCCTGCGATCAGGCCGCCGCCGCCCACCGGCACAAAGATCGCGTGTATCGGGTCGGCGTGCTGATGCAGTATCTCCATCCCCACCGTGCCCTGGCCCGCGATCACCTCCGGGTCGTCGTACGGGTGAATGAAGGACATGCGCTGCTCGGCGGCGAGCCGCATGGCGTGCTCGTAGGCATCATCGTAGGTATTGCCGTGCAGCACGATCTCCGCGCCGAGGTTGCGCACCGACTGCACCTTGATGTCGGGCGTGGTCTTGGGCATGACGATGAGCGCCCGGATGCCGCGCCGTTCCGCCGCAAGCGCCACGCCTTGGGCGTGATTGCCCGCCGAGGCGGTGATGACGCCCTGCTTGAGCTGCTCGGCGCTGAGGCCGGCGATCTTGTTATAGGCCCCGCGCAGTTTGAAGGAAAACACCGGCTGCAGGTCTTCGCGCTTCAGCAATACGCGATTCCCCACCCGCCGCGACAGAGAAGGCGCCGGGTCCAGCGAAGTCTCCAGCGCCACGTCATAGACATGCGCCTTGAGGATCTTTTCGATATAGCGTTCGGGCATTCGAGTACGTTATCAGAAATCGTTGCATTTTGTCACAACTGGCCCTTCATTCTGAGTGGCATAACGGGTATTCTTGGGTTATCAAGCACAAGAACACGGCAGAGAGATCGGAATGACCAAAGACGAAATAAAACAGGCGGTGGCCAAGGCCGCCCTGGAATATGTACAAGCGGGAACGGTGATTGGCGTGGGTACCGGCTCTACGGCCAATTTTTTTATTGATGCACTTGCCACCATCAAACACAAGATCGAAGGCGCGGTGGCGAGCTCGGTCGCCACCGCCACTCGTCTCAAGGGACATGGCATTATGGTGCTGGAGCTAAACGAAACCGGCGATCTGCCCCTGTACGTGGACGGCGCCGATGAGGCCACTCAGCACCTGCACCTTATCAAGGGTGGCGGCGGCGCACTGACCCGCGAAAAAATCGTGGCGGCGGCCAGCAAAAAATTCGTGTGCATCGCGGATGAATCCAAGCTGGTCGGCGTGCTGGGCGAATTTCCGCTGCCGATAGAAGTCATTCCGATGGCGCGCAGCTTCGTGGCGCGCCAGCTTGTCAAACTGGGCGGCACCCCGGTGTTGCGCGAGAATTTCACGACCGACAATGGCAACGTGATTCTCGACGTGCGCGGCTTGCAGATCCTGGAACCCGCCAAACTCGAGGCCACCCTTAACAATATCCCCGGCATCGTCACCAACGGCCTGTTCGCCATCCGCCCCGCGGATGTATTACTGCTGGGATCCGAAAAAGGAGTCCGCCGCATTTCTTAAGTTATGTCGCGTGCACTGATAATCATCGGCCTGTGCCTGGTCATCCTCGGCGTGTTGTGGCCCTGGTTGCAAAAGGCTGGCCTCGGCCGGCTGCCCGGTGATATCGTAATGGAGCGCGACGGTTTTCGGCTTTATTTTCCGATCACGACCTCTATCATTGTCAGCATTGTTATCAGCCTGATCTTTTGGCTGATGCGTAGGTAACGCTTTAGCAAAGGAGAGTGACCGTGTTGAAAAAACCCGACGTCAAACATGATGCCTTATCTCAATTACTGCGTGATGGTAAAACCGCCGACTTCAATTTTCGCAAGGCACAGGGCGAGAAGTGCGATCTCACCAGCACGGACTTTCGCGGCCTGGACTTGCGGGGGCTCGATGCCGCGGGGCTCGATTTCAGCAACAGCTATTTTCGTCAAACCGACCTGCGCGGCATAGACTTCACGCAAAGCAAACTGGAGGGCGCCAGCATCAATGGGGCAAAAGCCTCCGGTACCTACTTTCCCAAGGAACTGAGCGCAGCGGAAATCACCCTTTCTCTCCTGCACGGCACACGCATGCGGTATTCGTCTTAAGTGACGGCATCGTTACGGGCGTAGCGAATAGCCTCAAAACAAAAAAGATGAAGTTAGGCACCCCGCTCAGCCCTTCGGCGACGCGCGTCATGCTGCTCGGCGCGGGCGAGCTGGGCAAGGAAGTCATCATCGCCCTGCAACGCCTGGGCGTGGAGGTAATCGCGGTGGATCGCTATCCCAACGCACCCGGGCATCAAGTCGCGCATCGCGCGCACGTCATTAATATGACCGACGGCGCGGCATTGCGCACGCTCGTGATACAGGAGCGTCCGCAGCTCATCGTGCCGGAGATCGAGGCGATTGCGACGGATGCGCTGGTCGAGATCGAGCGCGAAGGTTTGGCCGAGGTCATCCCCACCGCGCGCGCGGTGCAACTCACCATGAACCGCGAGGGCATAAGGCGGCTGGCCGCGGAGCAACTGGGCCTGCCCACTTCACCGTATCGTTTTGCCTCCAGCCTGGACGAGTTACGCACCGCCATTGACAACCAGATCGGCTATCCCTGCATCGTCAAGCCGGTGATGTCTTCGTCAGGCAAAGGCCAGTCGTTTATTAAAACGGCGTGGGAAGTCGAGGCCGCCTGGGATTACGCCCAAAGCGGCGGCCGGGTAGGGCTAGGCAAGGTGATCGTCGAGGGCGTAATTGAGTTTGATTATGAAATCACCCAACTCACCGCGCGCGCGGTGGGTGAGTCAGGCACGATCGAAACATTTTTTTGCGAACCCATCGGCCATGTACAGGTGAAGGGTGACTATGTGGAAAGCTGGCAGCCGCAGCCGATGAGCAAAGCGGCGCTCGCCCGATCGCGCGAAATAGCCAAAAAAGTCACGGACAACTTGGGCGGGCGCGGCATCTTCGGCGTGGAATTGTTTGTCAAAGGCGATCAGGTGTGGTTTTCCGAAGTCAGCCCGCGCCCGCACGACACCGGGATGGTAACCATGATTACGCAAGTGCAGAGCGAATTTGAAATCCACGCCCGCGCAATATTGGGCTTGCCTGTATCCGTCAAAATGCGCAACCCCGGCGCCAGCGCCGTGATCTATGGCGGCGTGGAGGCCAAAGGCATCGCCTTTGAAGGCGTGGACGAAGCCCTGCGCGTGCCCGACACTGATATACGCCTGTTTGGTAAACCGGAATCATTTTTGAAGCGCCGCATGGGCGTCGCGCTGGCCGCCGGGAAAGATATTGACGAAGCACGTACCCGCGCCAAATCGGCGGCCGGCAAGATTAAACCGCAGGCGAATAACTGAACCGCCCAATTAAAGGGCTCTGACCACTTAACGGACCCCTTAACGTGACCCCTTAACGCCTGGAGGCGGGCAACGCCAGCCGGAAGGCAGTCCCGCTTGACGCCATGTTAGGCTCAGACGGCGCCAAGGAGTCTCGTCTTTTGCTGTTGGAATTCATCTGAAGTCAACGCGCCGGAGTTATGGAGGTCTGCGAGCTTCTTGATTTCATCTGCGACAGAGGCTGAGGGTAGCTCCAGCGGTATTAGACGCTCACTGGCTTGCAAGTTTTTCTCCTCAGCGTCGGCCCGCCTTATAAGGACTTCTACGATCCCATGCCAACGACGAGCGACCTGGATTGCATGGGTGTAAATGATCCCGTCCTTTTTCTCTTCCACGTTCATGAAAGCGACGTCATGCAATGGCGCGCTCATGTCGTTTACGATAAGCCGCAAGTCAATACGTTTGATTTTCCCGGACGTCTCGGTCTTACCAGAAAGCCCTCCAATAACTGCACCTACACCACCCAATAGAAGGCCGCCGACAACAGCTCCGCCAATCTGTGACGACCGAACTGTCTTCGTGACAGAGTTGCCGTCCTCAAATAATTCGACGGAAAAAATGTCTTTGTAAGAAATGATCCGCTGGGACACGGAGGCACGGTTGTTAGTTATGAGGCATACCTTTTGTCTTTTTTCATCGACCGCCAGCCCTGAACTCCCATCGCACCCCATGATCTGTTGAGTCAGATTAAAGTCTGGTAGTGACTTCAATTTCGACTCCATTTCTTTCTTCCTGTTGCTTGTATATATCCCCTGCACTATGGCCATAATTACCCCGACAGCAATGGGGACAGCAATGATGATGAACACCCAAGTCCAAAATCCCATAGAGTTCTCCTTGTTTGCCTAACGCGACGCTTAGCGGCGGGCGCGCACAGACGGTTGTTTAGGCACGGCGCTCGCGCCCGTCCACTGTAGCAGCAAGTTATGCCGAGGCCGCGTCACCAATCCTGCCTGCGGATACGCCGGTCATGCAACACGGCCCAAACATAGGCAGGTCCGCGAACGAGCTTGTTAATGACGCCCGGACCGTCAAATGGCACGAGTTCGAGAGCCTTCCGGAAATCAGTCTTCGAGATGTTGTATGTCGTACGGCTCGGGTGAAATACATCGCCAGCGATATCGAAGGTAAAGGGCTTCCCCGTCTTTGTTTCAAAGCCGTGCCCTTCCAGCGCCTTCAGCCGACGCCAAATGTCATCAACGGAAGGTCTGGGCGTGCTCATGACCAGTTCCTCTCCTCGGCATAACGAATGATATGGACTCCCCCTGCCCCTGAGGCATCAGATGTGCCAGATTGAAGGTGTTGTCCTATCAATCAACGGAACAGGAGGAGTCGTCATGAACAACCTTACAACAATAGGTATCGATTTGGCAAAGAACAGCTTCAGTGTGCACGGGGTCGATGCGATGGGCAAGAGGGTGTTCCGTAAAAAACCTCAAAAAACGCTTGAAAATTTAAGCGGTTCGCATCTTGTATTTTGACATTTCCAGCTCTGCCACCTTAATGAGGCGACTCACAGTAGCGTAATGTAAACCGAGCGTGCAGGCAATCTCGGCTTGCGTGTAGACGTATTCTAAATTGGCTTGGATTAAAGAGCTCTGGTCCCTTAGATCGGGCCTCTTAGAGTCGCTAACCCATTGCAGGCTTGATGAAAATTATTTTGGGCTATCTTGGCCTGACGCAAGCTGCTCGACAAGCCTCCGGCTTAGTAGGCTTGCGTCAATGTTAATATTCCGCATGGGCTCGCGCAACCGCGCGGACCAAATCGGATTCGGGAAATGCGCATCGTCACGGTAGCGTGGGATCACGTGCCAGTGGAGATGGGGACTCTGGTTACCGAGCGAGGCGAGATTGATTTTGTCGGGATTTAGCAGTTCCCGCAGCACGGATTCGACGGCAAACACGACGTTCATGAGATGCGCACGGTCTGGTTCGGTGAGGTCGGTCATTTCCTTTAGGTGGGTATTCCAGATTACGCGACAGTAGCCGGGGTAATTGGGGTCGTTGACGAGTATCACCCGGCAGCGTGCGTCTTGCCAAAGGATAGCTTCAGCCTGCGGTGCGCATAACGGGCAGGAGGTGTTCATCTTTTAGGGGTTCCAATGAGCGTCAATTTCTCAGTGCGCGACAACTGCCTGATTTGATGTTCGCGCCGGAGGGCTCCGCTGCGGTCGTTCAGCGGTTCGCAATAAACGATTTTCACCGGACGCCGGACGCGGGTATACTTGGCCGCCGTGCCGCTGTTGTGTTCCTGTTCGCGGCGTGTGGGATCGTTGGTGACGCCGGTGTAGAGCGTGCCGTCGTCACAGCGCAAAATATAGCAGAACCATCCTTCACTTTTCTTTACGCCCATTTTGGATAGATTTTGGATAGAGGGTGCCTTTAAAAATAGTGAATTTTGGCTTTAGGCAAGGCGGGATTCTGCGAGAAAGCGCAGTGTACACGCCAGTACATGAGCATTTCGAGTAGAATTCCAACGCCGCATAAAGACAAAAGACGCATTTTTAGAGGGACCCTAGAGTATGCCCGAGCTTTTACCTAGTGTAGAGATTAACCCATCCACGCCGGCTACGGCCACTGTGATCTGCATGCACGGTCTGGGTGTGGATGGCCACGATCTGGCGCCGCTGGCCGGCCAATGGGCGCGGCCGCCGCACGCCGTGCGCTTCGTCTTCCCCCATGCACCGGTACGCGCGATCACCCGCAGCGGCGGCATGCCTATGCCTGCCTGGTATGACGTATACGGCCCTGATCTTGCCGACAAGTTTGACGACGCTGGGATACGGGCATCGGAACAGCAACTGCGGGCGTTGATAGAGCGTGAGGTGAAAGGGGGTATTCCCGCGCGGCGCATTGTGCTGGCGGGATTTTCCCAAGGCGGGGCGTTGGCCTTGCACACCGGTTTACGCTATCCGGAGCGGCTGGGCGGCATCCTCGCACTTTCAGCGTATCTGCTGCTGCCCGATGCGCTGTCAGTCGAGGCGCAGGCTGCCAATGCGGATGTGCCGATCATGATGGCGCACGGCACGGAGGATGACATTATTCCTCTTCCGCGCGGGGAGATGTCGCGGCGTGCTCTGGAAAAATTGGGCTATCGAGTTGACTGGCGTGTCTATCAGATGCCTCACACCCTATGTCCGCAGGAGATTGAGGACATTGCGGACTGGCTGGACGAGGTTTTCAGTAGCGGGTAAATAAAAAAGCCTTGTCCGGTTTTCCGGACAAGGCTTTGTGGAAGCAACTGAATTAGACGGTTTGGTTAATTAGTAATATGCCAGCTTCCGTTGGGTTGACGGCAAGCGGTGCCGTGCGCCGTTTCTCTCTTTCCCTGGATTACCACGCTGGTGGTGTATTCACGGCAGGTTTGGCCGCTCGACAGGTTGTAGTTGCGCGTCGGCGTCACGGTGACATCGTTGCCGGTGTCGGGATTGCGCCAGGTGCTGGCCTGATTGATGCGGTTGCGCTCCAAAACCCGTTGCGCATTGAGTTCATCGGTGCGGTCGAGAGAGGCGCCGACCGATGAGCCTAACAATCCGCCGATTAACGCGCCCGCGATGGTGGCGGCTACCTTACCCTTACCTCCGCCGATGCTGGACCCTAATACGCCTCCGAGGACGCCGCCGACCACCGTACCTGTTTGCTGTTTGTTTATGCCGCCACCCGAGGTGGTTTCACACCCGGCCAAAGGCATTATGAGCGCCCCGGCCATCAGTGCCGTTACGGCTTGCTTATAAAGTTTAACGTTCTGCATAACTCATTCTCCTTAGAAAGGGTATTGGTGTGGGGACCTGCGCTTAGGCCTTGTAGAGGTAGACACAAAACCGCCCTAAATGTTCCCGGAGGGGAGGTAATACCTTCATTATACTCTACAACACACGAGTTTTAACCAATGTTATTAACCTAATGCCCGCGGCGGGGCGGCGAACCGCATCACCACGATCAGGATGGTAGCGGTGATGAGGGGGCTCATCAGTCAGCCTTTAAGTACATAGTGTGCCACGATGCCGGCAAAGATCGCCGCGCCGAACCAGTTATTGTTGAGAAAGGCCTTAAGGCACAACGCCGGTGTCCGGTCCTTAATGAGCGCCTGCTGATAGACGGCGAGACCCAACGCGACCGACAGGCCGGCATAATACGGCCATCCCAAGTGTACTCGCATGCCCATCAAGATCATCGCGCTCAACATAAGACCCTGGATGACGGCGATAATCACCCGGTCGGCGTCGCCGAACAATATGGCGGTGGATTTAACGCCGATACGTAGATCGTCCGCGCGGTCCACCATCGCATACATCGTGTCGTAGGCCGTGGCCCACAGCACGGTGGCGATGAATAATAGCCAGGCCACCTGCGGCACGCTGCCGGTCTGAGCGGCGAACACCATCGGCACCGCCCAGCCGAAGGCCGCGCCGAGATGCACCTGCGGGAGGTGCGTGTAGCGTTTGGCGAACGGGTAACTCACGGCGAGCAGTACCGCGGCGAACGACATGAGTACGGTGAGACGGTTCATGAGCAATACCAGCAGGAAGGCGATCAGGCACAACACCGCGAACAAAATCAGCGCCTCGCGTGGTGAGACCTTGCCGGCTGCCAGCGGCCGTTGCGCGGTGCGCTGTACGTGGGGGTCTATATCGCGGTCCGCGTAGTCATTGATGACACAGCCCGCCGAACGCATCAACACCACGCCGAGCACAAACACGATGAGCACGAGCGGGTCGGGGCGGCCTGCGCTCGCAATCCACAGCGCCCACAGGGTGGGCCACAACAACAGAAAGACGCCGATGGGCCGGTTGAGGCGCATCAGCAAGGCGTAGTGATAGAGGCGTTCCGCTATTTGTTGTGCTTGCATGAAAGATATCCTGACATGAAGCCATTTCAAAATTCGTCTAATGCGTTTATACGTTGTTGCAAAGCGTTCTCCGGTGCTCATTTACTTCTATGTAAACTCCGCTCCTCGAACGCTTTGCGCCTAGCCTAAACGCATGATCCGCTATTTTGAGATGACTTCATATCATGCAAAAATATTTCGCTTAATAATAGAGGACGGTTGGAGAGATGAAACAATGAGCGCCGGCCCCAAATCTTTGCGGGTTTTACACTCGACAACACAGTCGCGGGGGTGAATAAGGCTTGCCGCTCACCTATAACGGCGATTTCCAGATCACTGCGGCGCAAAGTTTTATCGGCGAACAACACCGCCCCCAGTGAACGATTGCCGAGCCGCGTCAGGCGCCGGTATTTGCCTTGCAAGGTAGCCCTGGGGATGACGGTGCGCGCGAAGACGCAGGGTTGTTCGTCACAGAACAGGTGCACTTCGCGGACAAACGCCCATGCGCCGGCGCGCAGACCGAGAGTGCGAGCCTCGTCAAGGGTGGGCTGCGACCAACCCCGGCGATAGACCTGCACGCGAAACCGCCCGCACACCTGTTGCAGGCGGCGGGTCAGCGAGGCGGGGTCAAGCAGCCAGTCCCACAGACCGGCGGGAACGTTAATCCGCAGCCGCCTAGGGTGCTTCCAACGTATTGCAGTGTTTCCGGTCAGAATTTTTTGGATACACCGGCTCCATTGCGCTGTTGCAACTCGATGAGATTGCCGTCGGGGTCACGGACAAACAATTGCGGCAACCCATGCCGGCCTTCGCGATACGGGATACCAAGTTTTTCCAGATACTCCTTCGCCGCTTGATGGTTCTCGGCCTCGAGGGCGACATGGAAATCTCTGCGCGGCCGTTGCTCGGCAGGCGGCAGGGGATCGGCCACCACCATCAGGTGCAACTCGCACTCGCCTAGGTCATACCACAGCCCGTCGAAATCAAAATTGTGGCGCTGTTTTTCCTTGAGGCCGAGCACGCCTTCGTAAAATTGCCGGGCGCGCGCGAGATCATTGACCAGTAGGGCAGCGTGCAGAAGTCCGGTGATTTTCATAATGTCGCGTCATTACACCTCTTCTAAGACGGCATTATTTTGCCGCCGGATTTACTATTTCCACTTTTTCGATGATCACCGGCGTTTGAGGTGCGTCTTGGAAAATGCCTCTGCTGCCCGTCGGGACCTTGCGTATTTTATCCACTACGTCCATGCCTTCCACGACCTTGCCAAATACGGCATAACCCCAGCCTTTCACGGTCTTGGACCTGAAGTCCAGCATGGGATTATCCGCCACGTTGATGAAGAATTGCGCGGTGGCGGAATGCGGATCATTGGTGCGCGCCATGGCGATGCTCCCGCGGATGTTGGTCAAACCATTATCCGCTTCATTTTCGATGGGCGTGCCGGTGGGTTTTTCCTCCATTTTTTCATCGAAGCCGCCGCCTTGAATCATGAAGCCGCTGATGACACGGTGGAAGACCGTGCCGTTATAATGGCCTTTTTTTACATAGTTGAGGAAGTTGGCCACGCTTTTGGGAGCCTTTTTCTCATTGAGCTCCAGGACGATCCTGCCTTGGCTGGTGATCAGCGCAACCTGCACGGGCATTCCCTTTTGGGAAGGAGGCTCGGCCATAGCCGACGTTGTTAAGGTTCCAAGTATAAAGGCTGCGAGCAGGGCTTTCCGGTTCATTAGTATTCCTTTCCAGGTTGAAGAAAAAATAAGCAACTTATACCTCGCCATATTGTACGCTGTCACTCAACCAACGACGTATCAATGGATAAATGCGCTCTGGATATTCACTTAATAAAAGTGTAGCGGCCTGCTCCACGGCGGGTAATAAATGCTGATCGCGGGCAAGGTCGGCGATATGTAGTTGCAAGATACCCGTTTGCCGTGTGCCTAGGACTTCACCGGGTCCGCGCAATTCCAAATCCTTGCGCGCGATCTCAAAGCCGTCGGTGGTTTTGCGCAGCGTCGTCAGGCGCACCCTGGCATGTTCAGAGAGTGGTTGCCGGTACATCAGCACGCAATGACTTGCGGTGGCGCCGCGCCCGACGCGGCCACGCAGTTGATGCAGTTGGGCAAGGCCCAGGCGCTCGGCATTTTCGATAATCATCAGGCTCGCGTTGGGCACGTCCACGCCGACCTCAATCACCGTGGTCGCAACCAGCACATCAACATGGCGCGCCTTGAACTCGCGCATCACCTGTTCCTTTTCCTGCGACTTCATGCGCCCATGCACTAGACCGATGCGCAAGGAGGGCAGTGCCGCCGCCAGTTGTGCAGCCGTGTCCACCGCTGCTTGGTATTGCAGCAGATCAGATTCGTCTATCAACGTGCATACCCAGTAAGCCTGTCGTCCGCTGCCGCACGCGCGCTCGATACGCTCGACCACCTCGGCGCGGCGTGTGTCGGCGACCACCACCGTTTCCACAGGCGTCCGCCCGGGCGGCAGTTCGTCGAGGACGGAGCTGTCGAGATCCGCATAACCGATCATGGCGAGGGTGCGGGGTATGGGTGTGGCGGTCATGATGAGCTGGTGCGGCGTGTGGTCCTGAGTGACTCCCTTCTCGCGCAGCGCCAGGCGCTGATCCACGCCGAAGCGGTGTTGCTCGTCAACAATCATGAGACCTAATTTAGGAATGCTTACACCTTCCTGAAACAGCGCGTGAGTGCCGACGATGAGCTGCGGCTGTCCAGAGTCTATGTTGGCCAGTGTCGCGCTGCGCTGCTTGCCCTTGAGTCTGCCAAGCAGGCCGATGACCTCAATCCCGAGCGGATCGAACCAATTCTTGAAGGTGGCAATATGTTGCTCGGCGAGTAATTCGGTAGGCGCCATCAACGCCACTTGATAGCCCGCCTCAATGGCGTGCAGCGCGGCGGCCGCGGCGACCAAGGTCTTGCCGGAGCCTACGTCGCCCTGTAGCAAACGCTGCATGGGATGACCGCGGCGCAAATCCTTCACGATCTCGTCAATCACGCGCCGCTGCGCGGCGGTAAGTTGAAATGGCAGATTTTGCAAAAGCCTTTCGACCAGACTGCCGGTCGCTCCCGGCGTCCTGCCTCTCGCGACATTAGTACATCCCTGTACGTCAGAGGTGAGCATGGGGTGCGCCGGTTTTTGTTGCACCCGGTTGCGTAATTGCCGCAGGCTGAGATGATGAGCGAGCAATTCTTCAAAGGCCAGGCGACGTTGCGCGGGGTGATCGCCCGCTTCCAGCAGGGCGAGCGGTGCATCGGGCGGCGGATAATGTACGTAGGCGACGGCCTCCGAGAGGGAAGGCAGGTTAAGCGGCGCGAGTACGGTCTTGGGCAGCCACTCCTCGAGGGTGACCTCATCCGCCGCAAGCAACCGTAAGGCTTGGTGGGTCAGCGTGCGTAGACTGAGTTGGTGCAGGCCCTCGGTGGTAGGGTAAATCGGCGTGAAGGATTCTTCTACCGCTGTGAGGGTTTGGTCGTCAATGCGGCGGTACTCGGGGTGAATCATCTCCAGCGTAGCCGCGCCGAAGCGCACCTCCCCATAACAGCGCAGCTTCACCCCGCGTGCGAGAGCGGCGGTTTGCGCCGCGTTGAAATGAAAAAACCGCAGCGTGATGGCCCCGGTGCCGTCACTCAACCTGCACAACAGCATACGCCGCCTGCCGAACTTGATGTCGCTGATCTGTATCTCGCCCTCAATCACCGCCTGATCGCCGACGCGCAGTGCGCCGATGGGCACAACACGGGTACGGTCTTGGTAACGCAGTGGGATGTGGAACAGTATGTCTTGAACCGTATGGATGCCGAGGCGGGCGAGACGTTCGGCGTTGCGTGGCCCAACGCCTTTGAGATGGGTGATAGGAATGCCGACCGGGTTGCCGTTGACCCTTTGCCCGGCATGGGAACTAACGGTAACTCGGGTGTGAGCAGTGCTCAGCGGGCCAGCTCCATGATCGCATCCATCTCCACTTGTGCGCCCTTGGGAAGCGCCGCGACACCGACTGCCGCTCGAGCGGGGTAAGGTTCTGAGATATAGTTTGCCATCACCTCGTTCACCAGCGGGAAGTGGGCGAGGTCGGTGAGATAGACGTTGAGCTTGACGAGGTCCGCGAGCGTACCCCCTGCCGCCACCGCCACCGCTTTCAGATTATCAAACACCTGCCCGATCTGCACGCGCATGTCGCCGTTCACCAGTTCCATGGTATCCGGCTTAAGCGGGATTTGACCGGAGAGGTAAACCGTGCTCCCAACTTTGATAGCCTGTGAATAGGTGCCTATCGCCTTGGGCGCTTTATCAGTAGTGATGATAATTTTTGATTTCATGTTTTCTCTGCGTCCTCTGCGATAAATTTTATATCAATTCCAGCGTACATTATTCGAATGGGCAATCTATCCTTTCACCCGGCTGATGCGCACCACCACCGGCAGCGCACGCAGTCGCCGCATGATGCGGGCGAGATGCAGGCGGTCATGCACCGCGAGGGTAAAGGTGATCGCCGTATACATCCCGTCGTGCTCCTCGATGTTGACATTCTCGATGTTGGCGCCCAATTTCGCAATGGAGGCCGCGACCGTCGCCAGCACACCACGTTGGTTGGCGACCTCCACGCGGATCTCGACCGGAAACTCGCCCTCGATCGTCTCCGCCCACTGGACGTCCAGCCACTTTTCGGGATGTTTACGGTATTCGGAGACGTTCTTGCAGGATTTAGTGTGGATCACGATGCCGCGCCCGGCGCTGACAAAGCCCAGAATCGGGTCGCCGGGGATCGGCCAGCAGCACTTGGCGAAAGTGACCACCATCCCCTCCGTGCCTTTAATCACCAGCGGCCGCGCGGAGGGCCGCCGGGCCTTCTTGTCCGCCTTGCCGGGCAGCTCCGCTTCGGGTGACAGCGAGCGCGCCACCAGTTGCGCCATGCGGTTGCCGAGTCCGATCTCTTCCAGCAGGTCGTCCAGCGTCTTGAGTTTATATTGTTTGAGAGCTTCCTTGATGCCCGCTGGGGTGAGCTTGTCGAGTGAGATCTCGTAGATGTCGAGCTCCATGTTCAACAGCCGCCGACCGAGCTCGATGGACTCGTCGCGCTTCAGGTTCTTGAGAAAATGGCGGATGGTGGCGCGCGCCTTGGCGGTGGCGACGAAGTTCAGCCAGGCGGGGTTGGGCCGCGCGTGTTTTGAGGTGATGACCTCGATCGACTGGCCGTTGGCGAGCGTTGTGCTCAAGGGTGCGAGCCGCCGGTCTATCTTGGCCGCCACGCAGGTATTGCCGACATCGGTGTGCACCGCATAGGCGAAATCCACCACCGTCGCACCGCGCGGCAACTGCATGATCTCGCCCTTGGGGGTGAACACGTAGACCTCGTCGGGGAACAGATCTATCTTGACGTTTTCGAGAAACTCCAGCGAGTTGCCCGCGTTCATCTGCATCTCCAGCAGGCCGCGCAGCCATTCGTGTGCGCGCTGCTGCGCGCTACTACTGGCCTCGCCCGCCTTGTACAGCCAGTGCGCGGCGATCCCGGCCTCGGAGAGGCGATCCATGTCGCGGGTGCGGATCTGCACCTCGATCGGTACGCCGTAGGGTCCGAACAGGGCGGTGTGCAGCGATTGATAGCCGTTGGCCTTGGGGATGGCGATGTAGTCCTTGAACTTGCCCGGCACCGGTTTATAAAGATTGTGCACCGCGCCGAGCACGCGGTAACAGGTGTCCACCGAATCCACGATGATGCGGAAGCCGTAGACATCGGTGACATCGGCGAAGGACAATTTTTTATCGAGCATCTTATGATAGATGCTGTACAAATGTTTTTCGCGCCCCGATACTTCACCTTCCAGCTTCTCTTCTCGCAGCCGGCGCTTGATTGCGTTTTCGATCTTGCGCACCACCTCCTTGCGGTTGCCGCGCGCCTTCTTCACCGCCTCCGCGAGGATGCGATAGCGCATCGGATAGAGCGCGGCGAAGCCCAGATCCTCCAGTTCCAGACGCAGGGCGTTCATGCCCAGACGGCTGGCGATGGGCGCGTAGATCTCCAGGGTTTCGCGGGCGATGCGGCGGCGCTTGTCGAGCGGCATCGCGCCCAAGGTGCGCATGTTGTGCAGACGGTCGGCGAGCTTGACCAGGATGACGCGGATGTCGCGCACCATGGCAAGCAGCATCTTGCGGAAGTTTTCGGCCTGCGCCTCGGCGTGCGTCTCGAAATGGATATGGGTGAGTTTGCTCACCCCATCCACCAGCTCGGCCACCTCGGCGCCGAACTCCTTGACCAGTTGTTCCTTGGCCGTGGGGGTGTCTTCGATGACGTCGTGCAGCAGAGCGGCCAGGATGCTCTGGTGATCCATGTGCATCTCGGCCAGGATGCGCGCCACCGCGAGCGGGTGGTAGATGTACGGTTCGCCGGATAGCCGCTGCTGACCTTCGTGGGCGCGCGCGCCGAACTGGTAGGCGCGCTGGATCTCAGCTATCTGAGCCGGTTCAAGATAGGCCTCGAGGAGGGCGGTGAGATCCTTGATAAGAAACATGTACGCCTCCCGGCAGCGTAGCGAAATCCAGGGACCCCTTTTGATTCCCGGATTTCATTTCATTGTATCCAGACTACACGCTAGATTTCTTCGTCTGCCTGCAGCGCGGCTTGCGGGACGGGCGGCGGAGGCGGGGGCTCAGGCAGCGGCTCGTCCAGTATGGTGCGGTCTATCTTGCCCAGGGCGATCTCGCGCAGGGCGACCACAGTGGCCTTGTCGTTATCCCAGGGGACCATCGGCTGTGCGCCCATCGAAAGCGCCCGCGCCCGTTTGGCGGCGACCAGGACGAGCTGGAAACGGTTATCTACATTAGCAAGACAATCTTCTACAGTGACACGTGCCATGAATTGACTCCAAAGTTACAACGTAAA
>JAYUCX010000144.1:0-16007 GCA_043740145.1 Gammaproteobacteria bacterium | reverse complement strand
CCACGCTGCGCACGATATAGGACACGACCGGCTCGGGGGTATAGTAAACGCCGCGCGCTTCGCGCATTTTCGGGTCGTAGGCGGCAAGAAAGGTTTCGTAGAAGTGGACGACATCGTGCAGCAGCACTTTTTGAAAAGCATCCATCTGACTGTGCAGCGCGCCACGCTCGCCTTCCTCGGTGAAGGTGCGCTCGATGATGCTGCGCATCAGCCGCGCCAGCGCCGCCATGCGCACCGCCAATTCCTTCGGGCTGTTGACGACAGGTATGTCGGCGCGGAAAAAGCCTTCCAGCAATTGATCAAGCTGTTGTACGCCGTCGGGCGATAATTTGAGCTTACCGGCTTTGTCCGGCGTGGCCAGCCTTGCCGTGAGCCGATGCTCGCCGGCAATGTACCAGCGGAATTCGAGATAGTCGGTCAGAATTAGGTTGGCGAGACTGTCGCGGTAGCGCTTCAACTGCTCACCGGATTCCGCCTCGTCCAAGGAAATGCCAATATCCTTGGCTTCGATGTAACCGAGTGGGATGTCGCCCCGCGTGACAATGTAGTCCGGCGCGCCACATTTGATGCGCTTCGGTTCGTTGGTGGCGGTGACGCCAGGTTCAAGACTTTCCAGCAGCGCCTTCAGTGCCGGGCGGTGGGTATGCTCGGTGGCATTACCCGCTTTCAGGGCCTGCTCGATTTGGGCGAGGTAGGTTTTGAGTTTATCCTTGTCCATTGCGCCAAGTTTACAGGATGACTCTATTCGGGTTAGGTTTAGATCGGCTCAAGCGAAGCGGAGCCGACAACACCCCAAAATGAAGGCTGGTGAAACTGGTGGCTATGGGTGGACTCGAACCACCGACCTCAGCATTATGAGTGCCGCGCTCTAACCAGCTGAGCTACATAGCCTTAAAACAGGGGAAAGATACAATGTAAAAGACACAAGGGATGGTAATTTTAACCATTTTTACTGAAATTGTCTTTTCTCTTTTCCCTTGTATCTTGTATCCGTATTCAAACATTAAACCTGAAGTGCATCACGTCACCGTCTTTCACGATGTAGTCCTTTCCCTCTAGGCGCCACTTGCCCGCTTCTTTTGCGCCGGGCTCGCCTCGGTACTTGATGTAATCCTCGAAGGCGATCACCTCGGCGCGGATGAAACCGTGTTCGAAATCGGTGTGAATCACACCGGCGGACTGCGGCGCTGTGGCGCCGACGGACACCGTCCAGGCGCGAACCTCTTTGGGGCCTACCGTAAAATAGGTTTGCAGCCCAAGCAGTGCATAACCGGCGCGAATCACGCGATTCAAGCCAGGCTCTTGCAGGCCCAACTCGGTCAGAAACTCGGCCTTGTCCGCATCGGGCAACTCGGCGATCTCTGACTCAATCGCGGCGCACACCGGCACGACGGCCGCACCTTCGGCGGCGGCATGTTTGCGCACCTGGTCGAGGTAGGGGTTGTCGCTGAAGCCATCTTCGGCGACATTGGCGATGTAGAGCGTGGGTTTGATGGTCAGCAGATGTAGCTCGCGCAGCGCTGTACGTTCCTCCGCAGTAAGGGCCATAGAGCGCACCGGTTTGCCTTCGTTCAGGTGTGCGTGGACACGTTCCAGCAGGGCCTTCTGCGCGAGCAGCGCTTTATCGCCGGTCTTGCTCGCCTTGGTGGCGCGCTGCAAGGCTTTATCTATACTTTCAAGATCGGCCAGCGCAAGTTCGGTGTTGATGACTTCGATATCGGAGAGTGGCGAAATTTTTCCCGCGACATGTACCACGTTGGTGTCTTCAAAACAGCGCACCACGTGGGCGATGGCGTCGGTCTCGCGGATGTGAGCGAGAAATTTATTACCCAATCCTTCACCCTGCGCGGCGCCGGCGACCAGGCCGGCGATGTCCACGAATTCCATGGTGGTCGGAAGAATCTTTTGCGGCTTGGCGATAACGGCCAAGGCGTCGAGCCGCGGGTCAGGCATGGGCACGATGCCCACGTTGGGCTCGATGGTACAGAACGGATAGTTTTCCGCCGCAATGCCCGCCTTGGTGAGCGCGTTGAATAAGGTGGACTTGCCCACGTTGGGCAAGCCGACGATGCCGCATTTGAATCCCATGATTTATCTATCCTGACACTGCGGGTTTTTAATGTTAAGCATGGGTGTGTAATTGCTGCATCGCCTTTTCGGTCTCGCCGCTCAGGATCAGCGGCAGGGCGGCATGCGCTTCAACCATGGCGGCATCTATCAACTTCTGTTCCGCCGCAGGTGCGCGCTGCAACACGTAGCCCACTACGTCGTTGCCCTTGCCGGGATGTCCGATACCGATACGCAGCCGCAAAAAACTATCGCCGACATGCGCGATGATGTCGCGCAGGCCGTTGTGTCCGCCATGTCCACCGCCCTGCTTGAGGCGCACCGTGCCGGGCGGCAGATCGAGATCGTCATGCACTACCAGGATATTTTCGACAGGGATTTTATAAAACCCAGCGAGGCTGGCGATGGGCTGGCCGCTCTTGTTCATAAAGGTGTGCGGCTTGAGCAGCCAGCAGTCGCGTGAGAGACCGCCCAGCACCGGATACTTACACACGCCGCCCTGAAACCGAGTCTCGAACTTAAAGTTCAGCTTGGCCTGGCGCGCAAGTTCGTCCACAAACCAGAAGCCGGCATTGTGGCGCGTGAGCTCATAGTCGGGGCCTGGATTACCTAGGCCAACAATGAGATCAATGGACATATGGGTCCTCTAAAAATGCGTCTTTTGTCTTTATACGGCGTTGGAATTCTACTCGGTCGCTCACGGCTTCCTGCCTCCCGCGACACTAGTACGTCCCTGTACGTCGAAATGTGGGGCCGGGAAGCGGTAGACTGCGTGTACACTCTGCTGGGCAGGAAGCCCGAATGTCGCGGGCGCAGGGATGCGCAGGAGCGACCGCTTTCTCGCAGAATTCCGCCTTGCCTAAAGACAAAACCCACTATTTTTAGAGGCGCCCATCTTGCTTAGCGGCAGGTTAACCCTTCTCGCCCTTCTCGCCCTTGCCGCCCTTGGTCTCTGCCTTGGCCTCAGGCTTGGCTTCGGTCTTGCCTTCCGCAGGGGCTGCCGCGCCTTCCACCGGTGCGGCTTCTTCAACAGGCTTGACCTCTTCAACCACAGCGCGCGGCAGGTGAATGCTCGCCACCGGCTGGTCATGAGCATGAGCCAACGCGACCAGTTCCACGCTCTTGGGTAGTTTGAGGTCGGACAAATGAACGGTCTCGTTCAATTTGACCTGGCTCATGTCTACTTCAATGTACTCAGGCAGATCGGCGGCGAGACACAATACCTCGACGTCGCTCAACAGGTGCGAGATGATGCCACCGCTCTGTTTAACGCCCGGTGCGATATCGGAACCGGTAAAGTGCAAGGGGATGCGCATGCGCATTTGTTTGGTGGTGCTGATGCGTTGCAAATCCAGGTGCATGATGCGCGGCTTGCTGGGGTGGCGTTGCACGTCGCGCAGCACTACTTTTTCCTCGCGGCCATTGACCTTCAAGGTCAAAATATGCGAATAGAAGGCCTCATGCGCCAGATGCAGCGACACGGCATTATGGTCCAGCGTGAGCGATTGAGGCGCTTGCTCCGCGCCATACACGATGGCCGGGATCTTGTTGCTGTGACGCAGGCGGCGGCTCGCACCCTTACCCTTGTCACTGCGTTCTTCTGCGATCAATTCAAAGGTTTCTCTCATGATATTTCTCCAATAACAACAACACACAAAAACCCGCACCGCGACCAGTGTGGGTTACATATTGCGTGCGAATGAATTCGCACCTACTAATCCATATACAACGAACTGATAGACTCTTCTTTACTGATGCGCCGCATGGTCTCGGCCAGCATCTCGGCGATACTGATCTGACGGATGCGCGGACAGCCCTTTGCCTCGGCGCGCAGCGGGATGGTGTCGGTCACCACCAGTTCGTCCAGCACCGAGGCGTTGATGTTCTCCACCGCCGGGCCCGACAGCACCGGGTGTGTGCAATATGCGACCACTTGTACCGCGCCGTGTTCCTTGAGCGCGCGCGCCGCCTCGCACAAGGTGCCGGCGGTATCCACCAGGTCGTCCACCAGCACGCAGGTGCGGCCTTCCACGTCGCCGATCACGTTCATCACCTTCGCCTCATTTGGCTGCGGCCGGCGTTTGTCTATGATGGCGAGTTCGGCGTCGTCCAGATTTTTGGCAATCGCGCGAGCCCGCACCACGCCGCCGACATCCGGCGAGACCACGATTAGGTTGTCGTACTTGTGCTTCCAAATGTTGCCCAGCAAGATCGGCGAGGCATACACGTTGTCCACCGGCACATCAAAAAATCCCTGGATCTGGTCGGCATGCAGATCCACTGTCAATATCCGGTTGGCGCCCACGCTCTCGATCATGTTCGCCACCACCTTGGCGGTAATCGGCACGCGCGCCGAGCGCGGGCGGCGATCCTGGCGCGAATAACCGAAATATGGAATCACCGCCGTGATCCGGTACGCCGAGGCGCGCCGCAGCGCGTCCACCATCACCAGCAACTCCATCAGGTTGTCGTTGGTCGGCGCGCAGGTCGGCTGCACGATGAAGACGTCCTTGCCGCGGACGTTTTCCATGATCTCGACCATCACCTCGCCGTCGCTGAAGCGGCCCACCGTGGCCTTGCCCAGCGACATATTGAGGTAACTGACCACGTTCTCGGCCAACGGCCGGTTGGCGTTGCCCGAGAATACGACCATTCCGCTATCTTGCATCAAGCCCCCATCTCATTGGATATGGCTGGGGTGCCAGGATTCGAACCTGGGAATGCTGGAATCAAAATCCAGTGCCTTACCACTTGGCGACACCCCAATGATCTAACACAGTGAGGAGTGAGGGGTGAGGCGTGCCCTAGCCCCTAGCCCCCAATCCCTAGCCCCTTATCTGTATTTTACTATGGATGAAGCGATACAGTGGGGATAGATTCAAACCCTGGGCGACGAACGCCTGCCAGCTGTCCGGTCGTTGTTCGGTAAATTGCTGCGCAACCCGGCGTGCGGCCGGCTCATCGGGAAAGGCGGCGAACACGCAGCCGCCGGTGCCGGTCAGACGGGCGGGAGCATGGTCGCCCAGCCATTGCATGGCCTCAGCCACCTCTGGATAGCGCCTGCACACCAGCACCTCGCAGTCGTTGCCCCCCTTCCCCGCGAGAAAGTCGCGTATTGTGATGGGCTTAGCGTCGCGTGTCAAATCGGGCGAGGCGAAAATCTCCCCGGTCGAGACCCGGCACGGTGGCACAATGACCACGTACCACGGCTCCTCCAGCTGCATCGGGGTGAGCCTTTCACCCACCCCCTCGGCCCATGCCGCCCGGCCGTGCACGAACACCGGCACGTCAGCGCCGAGTCTTAAGCCCAGCTTGGCCAACTCGTCCACGGACAGTTCGAGCTTCCATAAGTGATTCAGGGCAACCAGGGTGGTAGCGGCGTCGGAGCTGCCGCCGCCCAAACCGCCACCGATAGGTAAGCGCTTCGTGAGTTCGATGTCGGCGCCGAGCGAACCGCCCGTGTTCTCCTTCAGCAGCCGCGCAGCACGTACTGTGAGGTCTTGTTCGGATGTCACACCAGGCAAGTTGTGCAGCGCGCGGATCACGCCGTCATCACGCACTGTAAACCGCAGCTCATCGCCGTAGTCGAGGAATTGAAACACGGTCTGCAACTCATGGTAACCGTCCGCGCGCCGGCCGGTGATGTGCAGAAACAGATTAAGCTTGGCGGGAGCGGGCCACGCTAGGCTAGGCATAGGATTTAATGGTTGAGTTCCCAGCGTTCCACCGCGAGGCGTACCTCCAGATGCGGCTCTGCGCTTGAATTGTTCAAGAACACCTTGTCGGGCAAATCCACACTACCGGCGGATACGTAACGCCGGAACTCGATATCCCAGCCGGATTGCCGGATACGGGCAAGCCGGCCTAGGCCGTCGAGCTCTTTGTGTTCCAAGGGCATGTTGGGATCGGGCAGGCCCAAGACCCAATAACGCAGGCCCGAGACCGGCAGTCGCCAGCCCAGGTGTCTTTCCAACAGGGCCTCGGGGTCCTGCGCACTATCTTCACCTTCGGAGGTCCGCAGGATGACTTGAGAAGGATCGCCGTTCAATTGCAGCGCGCCTTGGCCGAGCGGTGAGCTTAACTGAATAGCGTAGGCTTCACCTTGCTGCTCCCAGGTCAAGGAGGCGTTCCATCCCTCGGTCGGGGTCTGGATGGCGATGCGTCCGCTTAAGCCCCAGGCGCTGAGCGCAGACAAGGCCTGTTGCCGCGCGCGCCACGACTGTTCGGTGTCAATGGTTTGAGGCGGTTGAGTGGGAATGACCTCACAGGCGCAGAGCACCAGCGCCAGACTTACCAACAGTAGATTCTTCACGAATTAAGCAGTAAATAGATCGGCAATGGGCTTCAACACGAGTACTTCGTAAACATAATTTAGGGAGTAAAGCGTTTGACGGTGCTCTGCAAAACCTCATCGTTGGGAGAGGTCTTCATCGCGTCTTGCCAGATCTTGCGCGCCTGATCCTGGTCGCCCGTCACCCATAACACCTCGCCCAGGTGGGCAGCGATCTCCGCTTCCGGCGTCAGCTCCAGGGCTTGCCTCAGGTAGCGCAGGGCCTCCTCTTTGTTGCCAAGCCGGAACTGTACCCAGCCCATGCTGTCGAGGACGCCGCCATCCTGCGGGCTGAGTTCCAGGGCGCGCTTGATGTAATCCAGGGCCTCCTGGTAACGGGTGGTCTTGTCGGCAAGCGTGTAGCCGAGGGCGTTCAGGGCGCGGGCGTTTTTTGGTTCGCGCGCGAGGATGTTGCTCAGGTCTTGTTCCAGGATGTCGAGCCGGTCCATCTTTTCGGCCAGCATGGCGCGGCCGTAGAGCAGATCGTTGTCGGCGGGCGCTTGCAGGAGGGCGATATTGTAGATCTCGATGGCCTGAGCGTATTGCTTTTCCTCGCGGAGCAGATCGGCCTCCGCCATGGTAATGAGCTTGGCCTGTTCCGGGGACTGGAGCTTGATCCTGCGCAAGTAGGTGCGGGCGCCCCCCGTGTCGCCTTGCTTGGCCATGAGCCCGACCACGCGCAACTGGGCGTCCAGATAGGCCTCGCCCTCATCTACCGTCTTGTAGAAACCGATGGCGGCGCCGTAGTCCTTGCGTGTCTCGGCAATCTGGCCCAGATAGTAGCTGGTCTCCTTTTCGTACTTGCCAAGCTGCCGTGCTTGTTTAAGATAGCGTTCCGCATCGTCCGGTTGTTTGATCTGCAAGGATAAAATACCGAGGCTGAGCGCGATGTCGGGGTTGTCGGGCATTTGCTGCGCGATCGTTGCAAACTGCTCGCGCGCCTGTTCGAGCCGTTTGGCGTCCACCAGCAGGCGGGCATAGCTGAGGCGCAGGGACAGATCCTTGGGGTGGTCTTTGACCACTTCTTGCAGATAACTCAATGCGCCGTCGCTGTCACCCTGCATTTGCAGCATGCGGGCCCGCAGCGCGGCGGCGTTGCCCCAGCCCGGTTTGAGTTGCAGGGCCTGATCGAGCGCCGCGCGCGCCGCTTGAAAGTCGGCCAGGCCGAGGGCCAGCGTGGCGTGAGCGAGCTGTGCATCCGGGTTATCCCGGTGGCCTTCGGTGAACTTCTTCATCAACCGCAGCGCGCCCTGTTTGTCCTGTTCCCGGTTGAGCAGAGAGGCGATGAACATGAAGGCGTAGCCCTGGCCGGTGATAAACCCCGGACCGTTGGGCGCGGCCGATGCCTGCGCAGAGGGAGGCAGGGGCAGCAGGGTAATCAGCTTCTCCAGGTGCGGGAGCGCCGCATCGGCCTGGCCGTCGCGCACCAAAAAGGCCACCAGTCCCTGACGCGCCTCGATATTGTTCGGGGCGATGTCCACCCACAGCCTTAACGCCGCCAGCGCCATGTGCTGGTCTTTTACAAAAAAGGCGATTTGCGCAGCGCGCTGGGCGACTCTCGGATCGCGGGTGGATTGGGCCAGCTCCAGGTAGCGCTCTCCGGCCAGTTTGGTCTCGCCGCGTTGTCCGGCGATCTCGGCGACCAGGAGCTTATAGAGCAGATCTTCGGTGAGGGGGACATTCGGCAGCGGCGGCGGGACGCCGTGCGCCTTGGCCGGTTCTTCCGCATGCAATGCGCCAAGGAGGCCCCCCTGCTGCCCGGCGACACACCCTACAAGTAACAGCACCGAAAATAGCCGGGCCCATGCGCCGGCCCGCAGCAGCGGTTTGGTCATCTGATACCTAAAATGTAAGAAGGGGTGGAACTGCGAATCCAATCCAGTAACGGCTAAACCGTACTATACCGGAGTTCGCGGCGACTTAGTACGCCAAGCATGCGCAGCTGTATTGCTTGTTTTCCGGCCCTATATCGGTCAAAATTCAAGGTTGGATAGAGGTTACAGACCTTAATCTTTACTACGAGACGTCGAATCTCTCTATGCCCTTTTTCGCCATTGGGATCAACCACAAAACGGCGCCTGTCGAGGTGCGCGAGCGGCTGGCCTTTGCCCCCGAGCGTATCCCGGAGGCGCTGCGCGACCTGGGTGCATTGCCGGAACTGCATGAAGCGGCGCTGCTTTCGACCTGCAACCGCACCGAACTCTATTGCAACCTGGACAAGGGTGACGTCACCGCGGTCACCGCCTGGCTGTGCCGCTATCACGGACTGAACCCCGCCGAGGTCGAGCCTTATCTTTATAGTTATTCCGAGCAAGCGGCCGTGGACCACGTGCTGCGGGTTGCTTGCGGTTTGGATTCGATGATTCTGGGCGAACCGCAAATACTTGGTCAGATCAAGGCCGCCTACAAGACCGCCTGCGAGGCGGGCACCGTGGGAATGCTGCTTGGGCGTTTGTTTCAACACACCTTTCTGGTGGCGAAACAGGTGCGCACCGATACCGCCATCGGCGCAAGCCCGGTGTCGGTGGCGTTCGCCGCGGTGAGTCTAGCCAAGCAGATCTTCGGTGATCTCTCCGAGCAGACTGCTCTCTTGATCGGCGCCGGCGAGACCATTGAGCTTACCGCCCGCCACCTGCACGAAAGCAAGGTCGGCCGCATCATTGTCGCCAACCGCACCGTGGAGCGCGCCCACACCCTGGCCTCCGAATTCAACGGCTACGCCATCGCGCTGGCCGAGATGCCGGCGCACCTCTATGAGGCCGACATTATCATCTCGTCCACCGCGAGCCAACTGCCCATCCTCGGCAAGGGCAGCGTGGAGAGCGCGCTCAAGGTGCGCAAGCATCGGCCCATGTTCATGGTGGACATCGCGGTGCCGCGTGATATCGAACCCGAGGTCGGCGAACTACCCGACGTGTATCTCTACACCGTGGATGATCTGCAAGAGGTCATCCAGGAAAATTTAAAATCGCGCCAGGAGGCCGCCAAACAGGCGCGGGAAATTGTAGACACGCAAGTCGCCAACTTCATGGGCTGGCTGCAATCGCTCAACGCGGTCTCCGCCATACGCGCCTATCGCAGCAAGGCCGAACAGACCCGCGATCAGGAACTGGAAAACGCCCGCCGCCTGCTCGCCCAAGGCCGCGACCCCGAACAAGTCATGCATCTCCTCGCCCGCGCACTCACCAATAAACTCATCCACACCCCCAGCATCCAGATGAAACAGGCCGGTTTTGAAGGCCGTCTGGAACTCTTGCAAGCGGCACGCGAACTCTTCGATCTCAAAACAGATTCAGATTAAAGATACAAGGGAAAAGAATAAGCTGATAGTCCGGCTTTTACTTGTATCTTGTATCTTTATATCTTTTCTCTGACATTATGAAAACCTCCATACGCAGCAAACTCGAAAACCTCTCCGAGCGCCTGCAGGAAATCAGCGCGCTGCTTGCCGATCCCGCCGCTCACCGTGATCAGGGCCGCTTTAGGGACTATTCCAAGGAGTACGCGCAACTCAGTCCCGTGGTCGAGTGCTTCCGTCGCTATCAGGCGACACTCGACCACGTTGCCGAGGCCGAGGTCATGCTGCGCGACGAGGACCCTGGTCTGCGCGCCTTGGCAGAGGAAGAGATCAAATCGGCGCGCCAACAACAGGAACGGCTCGAGGCCGAATTGCAAACCTTGCTGTTGCCTACCGATCCACACGACAACAGCAACATCTTTCTGGAAATTCGCGCCGGTACCGGCGGCGACGAAGCGGCCCTGTTTGCGGGTGACTTGTCCCGCATGTACACGCGCTACGCCGAGGTGCGCGGGTGGCAAGTCGAGGTCATGAGCGCAAGTTACGGCGAACACGGCGGCTATAAGGAGATCATCTTGCGCGTCATCGGCCGCGGAGCGTACTCGCGCCTCAAATTTGAATCCGGCGGACACCGCGTGCAGCGTGTGCCGCAAACCGAGGCGCAAGGCCGCATCCACACCTCGAGTTGCACCGTGGCGGTGATGCCCGAAGTGGAGGAGATAGACGAGATCGCTATCAACCCGGCGGATTTGAAGGTAGATACCTTCCGCGCCTCGGGCGCCGGCGGCCAGCACGTCAACAAGACCGACTCGGCGATCCGCATCACGCATCTGCCCACCGGCACTGTGGTGGAGTGTCAAGATGAACGCTCGCAGCATAAGAATCGCGCACGCGCCATGTCGCTGTTACGGGCCAGAATGCTCGCCGCCGAGCGCGGCAAACAACAAAGCGAGCAAGCCCAGTTGCGGCAAGGCCTGGTGGGCAGCGGCGATCGCTCCGACCGCATCCGCACCTATAATTTTCCGCAGGGCCGTGTCACCGATCACCGCATCAACTTGACGGTGTACCAGCTTGACACCGTGCTGCAGGGCCATCTGGATCTGCTGATAAACCCGCTCGTCAGCGAACATCAGGCCGAGCAGCTGGCCGCGATTGCGCAGTAATCCGAGTCTTACCCCTTCATGGAAGTCGTGTTGTCAAAAAAACTTAGCGCCGCAGCGGTGTTGAAAAAGGCCACACAGCAACTAGCTGGTCTCGAACAACCAACGCTGGAGGCCGAAGTGCTGCTGGCTTACTTGCTGGGCTTGACGCGCAGCCGGTTGCTGAGCCTGGCGGAACGGAAGTTGAGTGAAGCTCAACTAATGCAGTTTAACCGGCTCCTCGAACGCCGCTTGCGGGGCGAGCCGGCCGCTTATCTCACCGGCCATCGGGAATTTTGGTCTCTCGATTTACAGGTTACGCCTGACGTATTGATCCCGCGTCCTGAAACAGAACGTTTGGTCGAACTTGCACTGGAACGCATTCCGGAAAATGAAAGTTGGCGCATCGCCGATCTCGGCACCGGATCAGGCGCGATTGCTCTCGCCATCGCGCGTGAACGGCCACGTTGCCGGATCATTGCGACTGATATTTCTGAAGCCGCTTTAGAAGTCGCGTACGCCAACGCCGAGCGGTTAGCTATTCGCAATATCGAATTTCGTTTAGGGGGCAGCGATTGGTTCGGTGTTTTGCAAGACGAACAGTTTGACATGGTTGCCTCCAATCCGCCTTATGTCAGGAGTGATGATCCGCACCTGGAAGCGTTGCGCTTTGAGCCACAGATCGCCTTAGTAGCTGGCGTGGATGGTTTGCAATCGCTGCGTGACATTGCGACACAGGCGCGACAACACTTTACTTTCCTCTCCCTCACCCCGCCCCCCTCCCAGAGGGAGAGGGTAGCGAAGCCGGGTGAGGGGGGAGGCTGGTTATTGTTGGAACACGGCTACGATCAAGGCTCCGAATTGCTGCAAATGCTTACCGGTCTGGGTTATGAGTCTGCACTAGATTATACGGACCTAGCCGGCGTTCCACGTATTGCCGTCGCGCAGCGGAAGACCTCTAATGAATGATGAACAACTACAACGCTACAGCCGCCAGATTCTCCTGCCGCAGATTGGCCTTGAAGGTCAGCAAAAATTACTTGATTCGCGTGTGCTGATTGTCGGTCTTGGCGGTCTCGGCTCGCCGCTCGCCATGTATTTGGCGGCGGCCGGTGTTGGCCATTTAGTAATTGCCGATTATGACAAAGTGGATTTGTCAAACTTGCAGCGCCAGATTATTCATCGCACTTCTGATGTAGGTCGTAACAAGACCGATTCGGCGTGTGACGCGCTGCTCGCGCTTAATCCTGGAACTCAAGTCACCGCTATCAACGAGAGGTTGACGCCTGGGCGGCTTGCCGCAGAAATCGTTCAGGCCGATGTCGTTGCCGACGCGAGCGATAATTTCGCCACACGCTTTGCGCTGAACACCGCCTGTGTAAAAGCTAAAAAACCATTGGTATCCGGTGCAGCAATACGCATGGAAGGACAAGTCGCGGTGTTTGATCTGCGCCGCGGCGACAGCCCGTGTTACCGCTGTTTGTATCGAGACGAGCCTGGCGAAGAGGAAGGTTGCGCACAACTCGGTGTGCTCGCACCACTGGTGGGCATCATTGGCACCCTGCAGGCCGTTGAGGTCATCAAGCTATTGTTGAATATCGGCGAGACACTCACAGGACGCTTGTTGTTACTCGATGCGTCCACAATGGAGTGGCGCAGCGTAAAATTGTCTAAAGACCCTGACTGTCCTGTATGCGGTGCGAAGCCAAGGGAGGGGGTGGCCACGTTTTATGTGCCCACGCGGTAGTGACTTTACGGCGAATGCCAAGGTAGGCTAATCTTGTAGCTTAGATTTACGCCCTAAGTAACTCAGGGCGACACGACAGACTACAAAACCCGGTGGGAGCGGTCAAGATAGACAAATCCTTTGTCATGGATATGGCCAAGTACGCAGACAACGCCATGATCGTGCGCTCCACCATAGATCTTGCCCACAACCTGGGGGTACAGGTCATCGCCGAAGGGGTGGAGGCGCACGAGGTGTGGCGTGAACGAGTATTCGTATCGGGTGTAGGGCCGAATTCATTTGGCCAGCCGGGCTGCAACTCCCGGCCGCTATCGGAGTCGAATCCGGTATCATGGTGAAGATAGCTCATAGATTGAACCTTCGTTACGCCGGGCTGGCGCTCGTCGCGTTATTAACCGCATGCGCTACCACCCCGCCGGCCGCCTTACAGGGCGCGTTCTCCACCCTCACCCCGCAGCAGACCCTTACGCAGGCCGCGACGGGCCAGTCGGTGCGCTGGGGCGGCGAGATCATCCAAACCCTGCCGGGCAAAGACGAGACCTGTTTCGAGATCATAGCCCGTCCGCTCGACAGCACGGCTCGCCCCATCCTCGGCGACAACGCGCAGCAGGGCCGCTTTATCGCCTGCAGCCAGGGCTTTTACGATCCCGAGGTGTACGCCAAGGGGCGTGAGTTGACGGTAGTCGGTCGACTCCAGTCGCCCACCCAGGGCAAGATCGGTGAGTACGAGTACCGTTATCCGCGCGTTGAGATAGACAGGCTGCAGCTGTGGCCGCTGCGTGTCAGGGCCTATGACTATCCGCCGTATTACTACGACCCCTTCTACGACCCCTTCTACGGTCCCTTCTACGATCCCTTTTATGATCCGTTCTGGCCGTTTGGGCATCCCCGACGCTGGCGATGACTGTCATGATGCGCGCCTTGGGTCCGACGTTATTCGCGATTATGCTGACGGCCTGCGCCGTTACATCGCCGTTTGGCAGCGCACAGTTGTCCGGGGCGGACAAGACCCTCTCGTATCAACAGGCCGTAACGGATTCCGAGTCGCTGCGTGGCCGGCGCATCGTGTGGGGCGGCAGCATCATCGAAACGCGCAATCTGTCGCAGCACACCGAGGTGGTGGTACTCGCCTACCCCTTGGGTGCGCAGGCACAGCCGCTCATCTCGAAATCCGCACTCGGCCGCTTCGTCCTGATCTGGCCCGGCTATCTGGAGCCGGCGGACTATGCGTCCGGCCGCTGGCTGAGCGTCATCGGCGATCTGGACGGTCTGCGTGACGAACCGCTGGGCGAATCCCGCCACACCTACCCGGTGATACAGGCTCAATATCTCTATCTATGGCCGCACGCAACGGGACCGGCAGTTTCGCCCCGGTTCCATATCGGCGTGGGGGTAGGGGTCAGATTGTGATATAGCTAATTGATTTATATAATAAAAATTATAAACACCCTTTTCATCGTATACTAGTAACCCAATATCTTCTTTCCTAAATAGCACCACTTTGCAGCAAAAGGTCATGAATAGCTCCATCGAAATCGCCCGCGATCTGATCCTTGCGCCCTCCGGCATGGGCGAGGTCGAGCTTTATAACGTGCTCGACCAGATCATGCATCACCGCATTGACAGCGCCGACATGTACTTTCAGTCCAGCCGCCAGGAATCGTGGCATCTGGAAGACGGCATCGTCAAGGAAGGCAGCCACAATATCGAGCAGGGGGTGGGCGTGCGCGCGGTCAGCGGCGACAAAACCGGCTTCGCCTATTCCGACGAAATCCTGTTGCCGGCGCTGACCCAGGCCGCCAAGACCGCGCGCGCCATTGCGCGCAACGGTCAGCACGGCAGCGTCAAAAGCTGGGAGGGCAAGGCGGGTCATGCGCTTTATGTGCCCCTGGATCCGGTAGCTACGCTTACCGAAACCGGCAAGGTGCAGCTTTTGCACATGCTGGACAGCGAGGCGCGCCGGCTCGACCCGCGCATCAAACAGGTGATGGTGAGTCTTGCCGCTGAGCAGGACGTAATATTGGTGGTGGGCAGTGACGGCACGTTTGCCGCCGACGTGCGGCCGCTGGTGCGGCTCAACGTGAGCGTGATCGCGGAGCAAGACGGCCGACGTGAACAGGGCAGTGCGGGCGGTGGCGGGCGGGTGAGCTACCAGTATTTTCTCGACAACGAGCGCGGTCTCGACTACGCGCGCGAGGCCGTGCGGCAAGCCTTGGTGAATCTGGAGGCAGTGGCGGCGCCCGCCGGTACTATGCAGGTGGTACTGGGCCCCGGCTGGCCGGGCGTGCTGCTGCACGAGGCCATCGGCCACGGACTGGAGGGCGACTTCAACCGCAAGGGCAGCTCCGCCTTCGCGGGGCGCATCGGCGAGCGGGTGGCCTCGGAACAGTGCACGGTGGTGGACGACGGCACGCTCGAAAACCGGCGCGGCTCGCTAAACCTCGACGACGAAGGCACGCCGACGCAGTGCACTACGCTCATCGAAAACGGCATCCTCAAGGGCTATATCCACGACAAGCTGAACGCACGCCTGACGGGCGTCAAGCCCACCGGCAACGGACGGCGCGAATCCTATGCGCATCTGCCCATGCCGCGCATGACCAACACCTACATGCTTGCGGGTGGCTATTCGCCGGATGAAATCATCCGCTCGGTGGATAAGGGGCTATACGCGGTCAACTTCGGCGGCGGCCAGGTGGACATCACCTCCGGTAAATTTGTGTTCTCGGCGAGCGAGGCCTATCTGATTGAGAACGGCAGGATTACAAGGCCGGTGAAGGGCGCGACCCTGATCGGCAACGGCCCGGACATACTCATGCGCGTATCCATGGTCGGCAACGATCTGGAGCTCGACACCGGCGTCGGCACCTGCGGCAAGGAAGGTCAAAGCGTGCCGGTAGGCGTCGGCCAGCCGACGCTGCGGATTGATGGATTGACCGTGGGCGGCACCGGGGTATAGTTCAGTTTTGACAAAATGAACGGTATTTTGTTAGCCTAAACGCTTCGTTATAACTAAGGAGCTTTAGCTAAATGGAATTTAACGCGCGTATCACAGCCTGCTTGACCTTCGCCGGCGCTCTGCTGGCCGCCTCCCCGGCCCACGCCCTCAATTATTTTGACCTCTCGGTGTACGGTTACGATACCCTGAAAAAAGGCGAGCGCCTGATCGAGAATAAAACCAACTACACTTATGATGGCACCGACGCCCCTGCGCCGGAAAATAATGACGACCTACTGCGCAGCACTTTTGAGTTTGCCTACGGCATCACAGACAAAACCGAGGTGGCGGCCTATCTGGACTTCTCCAATCCCGATGACGGCGGCTGGCGCCACGCCGCGGATCGCCTACGCGTGCGTACTAGTCTATTTGAAAAAGGCCGGTTGCCGGTAGACGTGGGTCTGTATGGCGAACTCGAATTCCCCTAC
>JAYUCX010000143.1:0-7272 GCA_043740145.1 Gammaproteobacteria bacterium | reverse complement strand
TGATCTCAACTCCAAGCTCGCCCGCCTGCTGCGCGGCTGGCGCCGCGCGCCGGAGGAGGAACCGGCTGCCTTTCAGCCCAGTAAAGACGCGCTGGAGGTATTGCCGCGTTTCGCCCGCTTGGGCGGCGCAAAGAGCGGCGGCACCTTGATTTTTCTTGAGGATACATCGGGCATCAACCAGCAGGCGCAACACCTGAAGCTCGCCTCGCTGGGCAGGCTCACCGCGAGCATCGCCCATGAGATCCGCAACCCATTAGGGGCGATCAGCCACGCCAACCAGTTACTGGCGGAGTCGCCCCATCTGGACAGGGCGGATCAGCGGCTCATCGAGATCATCCGCGAACAGTCACAACGCATAAATAACATCGTTGAAAATATCCTCTCGTTGAGCCGCCGTGACCGCTCCCAGCTTAGCAATTTCCAGTTAGGGCCCTGGCTTGATGAATTCATCGCGGAATTCAGTCGCAGTTACAACATTGAAGCCGGCGAGATTGTGCAAGTGTCTTATGGGCAGGAGATCACCGTGCGCATGGACCCCAGTCAGCTTCATCAAGTGATGTGGAATTTGTGTCAAAACGGTTTGCGTTATTCGCCACCCCAGGCGCACCCCAAACTGAAACTCCAGCCGAGTGTTTTCCTCGGCACGCAGACGCCCTATCTCGACGTGATTGATTTCGGGCCGGGTGTGGACCCGCAAGTGGTGGAGCACATCTTCGAGCCATTCTTCACCACCCAGCAGGAAGGCACCGGGCTGGGCCTGTACCTCTCACGCGAACTGTGCGAGAGCAACCAGGCGCACCTTAATTACTTTGCACAACCCGGCAGCGGCAGTTGTTTCCGCATCACCTTCGCCAATCCGCGGCGCAGGCAGGTCGCGTAACATGGCGCAACACCTGGCCCTGGTGGTGGACGACGAACCCGATATCCGCGAGTTGCTGGAGCTTACCCTGCAGCGCATGAACATCGCCACCCAGAGCGCCGAGAATCTCGCCCAAGCGCGCAGTTTGTTGTCCAAACAGCGTTTTGATTTGTGCCTCACCGACATGCGGCTGCCGGACGGCAACGGCATTGAACTGGTAGAGTACATACAGAAAAACGTCCCGGAGACGCCGGTGGCGATGATCACCGCGCACGGCAATATAGAATCGGCGATCCAGGCCCTCAAGGCCGGGGCGTTTGATTTCGTCTCCAAGCCGGTGGACCTGCCTGTGTTGCGCAACCTGGTAGGGAGCGCCTTGAAGTTGTCCGGTAATCGGACCACTATCAGTCAACGCTCGAACTTCCTGTTGCTAGGCGAGTCCCCACCCATGCAATTGATCCGTGCCTCCATCGTCAAACTGGCGCGCAGCCAGGCGCCGGTGTATATCAGCGGCGAATCCGGCACCGGCAAGGAGCTGGTGGCCCGTCTCATTCATGAACAGGGGCCGCGTGCCGATCGGCTCTTCGTGCCGGTCAATTGCGGCGCCATTCCCACCGAACTTATGGAGAGCGAATTCTTCGGTCATAAGAAGGGCAGCTTCACTGGCGCGAGCGCGGACAAGATCGGGCTGTTTCAGGCTGCCGGCGGCGGCACGCTGTTCCTGGACGAGGTGGCCGAACTGCCCTTGCATATGCAGGTCAAATTGCTGCGCGCCATCCAGGAAAAGGCAGTGCGGCCGGTCGGCGTGGAAAAGGAAACCCCGGTAGATGTGCGCATCCTCAGCGCCACCTACAAAGACCTCGCCAGTCTGGTGAAAAAGGGCGAGTTCCGCCAAGACCTATACTACCGCATCAATGTGATCGAACTGCGCGTGCCCAGTCTACGCGAGCGCCCGCAAGATATTCCCCTACTCGCCGACTATAACCTCGATCGTCTGGCGCGCAACTCGGGTATGCCTAAACCCATGCTCACCAAGGATGCGCTTGACGCCCTACTGGAATACTCCTTTCCGGGCAACGTGCGCGAACTGGAAAATATTCTGGAGCGCGCAATGACCCTGTGCGAGGGTAACACCATAGATGTAGATGACCTGCGCCTGCCGGACTACACTCCGCCGCCCGACAAAGAAAAGCTGCTCCTGGAGCCCTACCTCGACACCATCGAAAAAGAAACCATCATGAAGGCCCTGGAGCAGACCCGCTACAACAAAACCGCCGCCGCTAAACTGCTCGGCATCACCTTCCGCGCCTTGCGATATCGCTTGAAGAAGCTCGGCCTGGATTAGGACCCGTTTCAGATTCTAAACCGGGGCTGCCTTTGCGGTGGGAAAGCTTCACCACGGAGGACGCGGAGGAAAAATCAAGCCATTACACTATGTTCCTCTGTGTCCTCTGCGGTTTGTGTATTTTCCTTTATGTTTCTCAACGGGGTCCCCGCTTAACCCTTTTCGATTTTGATTTTTTTGCAGCGGTTTTCGAGAGGCTGCACAGCAGCGTTAGCAGGCTGGCCGCGGTCTGATCAGACAACTTGCCGGAGGCCGCTATCTTGACCAGCGTATCAATCAGCTTGCGTGCAGCGGGCGAGGCATGCGCATAGCGTTGATTCAACAGTTGTAACTGTTTCGTCGGCACGGCGCCGTAGTGGCCGTGCTCTTCCCGAACCTGATGCGCGGGCTGACCTTCCGCCTCCCTGAATAATTCCCACAGACGCATGCCGAAGGTGTCCGCGATAGCCGTCAACAGTTGGTCGCTGTAGCCCTGCATGCCGCGCTCCAGTCTCGATATGTTGGCCGGGTCGGTCCCTGCGGCATAGGCTACATCGGCTAACTTCAGTCCACGGGTCTGTCTCAGCCGCCGTAGGGCGGACCCCAGCTCGGTGCGTGTAATGTTCATAATTGAAATGTGCCAATAATGCGCGGCCCATGCAAAGCGCCACACGCAATTAGATATTGATAATAGTTGTGTATAGCGCAATAATGACTATTATTTGAGGGTGCTGCTTCAAGGTCGCGCTGAGTAGCCAGGCGCCAACAGGCCGTGCGGCGGTGGGGACTTATAAAAAATATGTGCTTCCAGCTTTGGGCGTGTTACTGCTAGTGATGGGGCCTGCCAGCGCAGAACCGGTGTTTCTCGCGGTCATCATTCCCGAGACAACTGCGCCTTACGGCGAGGTATTTTCAGAAATCGTGAAAGGGATCGAAAGGCGAGCGGGTGGCCGCCTGACACGTGTTACTCTCAAACATAACACTGAATTATACGCCTTAAAGAAGCGGTTGCAGGAACAGCATATTGACGCCGTCATCGCGCTGGGCTGGCGCGGTGTGGAGGCGGCGGAAAAATTGAATGGCGTTTTGCCGGTAATCGCCGGGGCGGCGATATTGAATCCCGCTACGCTCCACCCCGGCGTGTCCGGCATCACCTTTCGCACCGATCCTGATGTGGCCTTGTCGCGGCTGGAGGCGTTTATGCCGGAGATCGAGCGCGTGCATAGGGTGTATAGCCAGGGGAGTTATACCTGTCTCGCCGATAAAGGGCGTCAGGCTGCCGGGCAGTTAGGGTTGCAGCTATTCGATTATCCGGTGGGCGCGCCGACCATCAGCGCCCGCATGCAGGCCTATCGAGATCTGCTGGCAAAAGGTCTCGATCAGCATGATGCGATTTGGCTGTGCGATGACGTGTTCGATGCGCAGGGGGATCTGATTCTTGACTTCTTGCTGGAGTTTGCCTGGAAAAATAAGATAGTGTTGTTTTCCGAAAATCCGGCACACGCCAAAAGAGGCGTCCTGTGCGCATTTCTTCCCGACTATGCGCGCTTGGGCGAGCGTCTCGCCGACATGGCGCTGGAGCGCCTGCAACAACCTGACAAAAGGCCGGTCGTTGTCCCGTTAAGCGATGTCTCTCTGCTCATCAATGTACGCACCGCCGAGCATCTCGGCATCTCGGTAGCGCGCCGCTCACGGTACGGTCACCTGACCATCATGCCGGACGGCCTGGTGCTGGACTGACAGGCCTGCCTCAGATCCAGCGCTTGCGGCGGAAGTACGCCAGCATGCCGATTACAATCACCAGCACCACACCCCAAACCATCACATAGCCGAAGCGCCAGCCTAGTTCCGGCATGTTCCAGGGGCTGCTGCGATCGAAGTTCATGCCGTACAGTCCGACCACAAAGTTGAGCGGCATGAACACTGTTGCTATCACAGTCAACACGCGCATCACATCGGTGAGGCGGTTGGTAGTGTTGGAGATGTGCACGTCGAGCAGGCTGGCGGCCATTTCCCTGTAGCTTTCCACTACGTCCATGGCCTGCACCGCGTGATCCGATGAGTCGCGCAGGTAGACCTTCACCTCATCACTCACCAGTCCCTCTTCCTCATGAATGAGATGGCTGAGCGCCTCGCGCTGCGGCCACAACACACGGCGCAGCCGCAATAACTGGCGCCGCAAGCGGTAAAGGGTATCCATGATGCGCGGCGCGGGACGCTCGACGATTTCCTGTTCCAGTGCGTCGAGCCGTTCGCCAAAATCTTCCAGCACCGGGAAGGCGGCATCCACAATGATGTCAATGATGGCGTACGCCAGATAATCGGCATCGCGTTCACGCAGCCGTCCGCGCGAACTGCGGATGCGTGCGCGCAAAGGCTCCAGCAGATCGGGGCCCCGAGGCTGGAAGCTGATCACGAAATCCTTGCCGAGAAACAGCGCTACCTGAGTCGTCTGTATTTCTTTTTTTATAAAGGCCAGGTGCTGCAGAACGACAAACATCATCGCATCGTAATTCTCCGCCTTGGGACGCTGACCCAGGTGCGTTACATCCTCCATGGCCAGGGGATGCAATTTGAATAAATCCTGCAAGCCTTGCAGTATCTTGAGATCGCCCAAACCCACCACGTGCACCCAGGTGACGGCGCTGGCCGGGTATCCGTCGGCAAGCTGCTGCTGCAGATGGGTCAGATCGGTTATCTCCACGGTGTTGACCTGCTCCCCGCGGTATTCAAGCAGATGCATCTTGGCTTGTCCTGCTTCACCCTTGGGAGCCGTCAGCGCACCCGGCGCCGTGCCGGGCGGGGCGTAGTCCTTGATAAGGTCTTTCATGGATGAGCAACCATTGGCGTTATGGACACCTCTAAAAATGCGTCTTTTGTCTTTATGCTGCGTTGGAATTCTGCTCGAAATGCTCATGTACTGTCGTGTACACTCCGCTTTCTCGCAGAATTCCGCCTTGCCTAAAGACAAAATACACTATTTTTAGAGGTGCCCTTATTACGGTTTGAGTTTCTCTTTGAGTAAATCGTTGACCTGCGCCGGGTTGGCCTTGCCCTGGCTCGCTTTCATCACCTGGCCGACAAAGAAGGTGAATAATTTTTCCTGACCGCTGCGGTATTGCGCGAGCTGTTCGGGAAATTTGGCGATCACTTCAGCGATCACCTTTTTAATCGCACCGCTGTCGGTGACTTGTTGGAGCCCCTTCCTTTTAATAACCGTATCGGCGTCGCCCTCTTTGTTCCACATGGCCTCGAAGACTTGCTTGGCGATCTTGCCCGAGATCGTGTTGTCGGTGATGCGCCGCAACATGCCGCCGAGTTGTTCCGGGCTGATCGGGCTGGCCGTGATGTCGAGATTGTCTTTGTTCAACGCCCCCAGCAATTCGCCCATCACCCAGTTGGCGCAAAGTTTCGCTTCCCCACCACCGGCATGCACGGTGGCCTCGTAATAATCGGCCACCTCGCGGCTTGCGGTGAGCACACCCGCCTCGTAGGCCGACAAGCCATGCTCGCTCATAAAGCGCCGCTTCTTCTCGTCCGGCAGTTCGGGTAAAGATTTTCTGACCTGTTCGATAAAGGTGGTCTCGATTTCCAGCGGCAGCAAATCAGGATCAGGGAAATAGCGGTAGTCGTTCGCCTCTTCCTTGGAACGCATCGGGCGCGTTTCATCCTTGTCCGCATCATACAGGCGCGTCTCCTGCACAACCGTGCCGCCGCTCTCCAGCAATTCGATCTGACGCTGCACTTCGTAGTTGATCGCCTTCTCGACAAAACGGAACGAATTGATGTTTTTCAATTCCGCACGCGTGCCGAATTTTTCACGACCCTTGGGCCGCACCGAGACATTGGCGTCGCAACGGAACGAGCCTTCCTGCATGTTGCCGTCGCAGATTTCGAGATAGCGTACCAGCGCATGGATTATTTTCATGTAGGCGACCGCCTCTTTGGCGGAGCGCATATCGGGTTCGGAGACGATCTCCAACAGCGGCGTGCCGGCGCGATTGAGGTCTATGCCCGTCATGCCGTGGAAGTCTTCGTGCAGCGATTTTCCGGCGTCTTCTTCCAGATGCGCGCGGGTAATGCCGACGGTCTTGGCACTGCCGTCTTCGAGTTCGATCTCGATACTGCCTTGCGCCACCACCGGCAATTCGTACTGACTGATCTGATAGCCCTTGGGTAAATCGGGATAAAAATAATTCTTGCGCGCGAACACCGAGCGCGGTGCGATCTTGGCGCCGATGGCGAGACCGAGCTTCACCGCCATACGCACCGCTTCCATGTTCAGCACCGGCAGTACGCCGGGCATGCCGAGATCAATGGCGCAGGCCTGGGTGTTAGGCAGCGCGCCATACGCAGTGGCCGCGCCGGAAAAGATTTTGCTTTTCGTGGCGAGCTGGGCGTGTATTTCAAGCCCAATGACGGTTTCCCATTCCATTATTCAAACCCCTTCGGTACACGCGCATGCCAATCGGTAACTTTTTGATATTGATGCGCGATGTTCAGCAGGCGCGCCTCGTCGAAATAATTGCCGATGATCTGCAAACCAGCCGGGCGCTGGCCGATAAAACCGGCGGGGATCGACATGGCGGGCAGGCCCGCGAGATTCACGGCAATGGTATAGATGTCGGACAAATACATGGTGACGGGATCGTCGGTCTTTTCGCCGAGATTGAACGCTGCGGTCGGTGCGGTCGGGCCCATGATGACATCCACTCTGCTGAAGGCCTGCTTGAAATCATCGCTGATCAATCGGCGCAGCTTTTGCGCCTTGAGATAATAGGCATCGTAATAACCGGCGGACAGCACGTAGGCGCCAATCATGATGCGGCGTTTGACCTCGGCGCCGAAGCCCTCGCCACGCGAGCGCTTGTATAAATCCTCCAGGTTCTTCGGCGCTTTGCAGCGGTAACCGAAACGCACGCCATCGAAGCGCGACAGATTCGACGAACACTCGGCCGGTGCAATCACGTAATACACCGGTACCGCGAGATGCGTGTTGGGCAGGCTGATTTCCTGCACCGTCGCGCCGAGTTTTTCATACTCCTTGATCGCGGCCTCGATCAACTGCGCCATTTTTTTATCGAGACCC
>JAYUCX010000142.1:0-7312 GCA_043740145.1 Gammaproteobacteria bacterium | reverse complement strand
TCATTTGGGCAAAACACAGCCGTTGAACCCTTATCTTAATATACGGGTAGACAAGGCCTTGATCGCCGATCACAACGACATATGGGGCGATGAGGTGTTAAATTTTGTGCGAGATTTAATCGTAATCTCTACTCTACCGGAAGTATCTCCGCCACGGAAAGGCGCGCGCTGATTGAGCGCGTCTTGATTTTTTGTCTGGGTCGCGTTGCTGGATATTACAACCGGGGGTATTCCGGCAACATGTACCAACGATGCTCAGCGAAATTGCCGGTACATTGAACAGCTATTGGGCGTTGCCGAGGGCAAATGTCCGACCGATTGATCATCGATACCTGGTACGCACAGCGGTCACAAATAGGCGATGCATGCCAGTTTAGGTGATACATTGGCGTGGCTACATCTCACTCGATGCGGGTAACCTGCTGATTACATTAAAATTATATAAATTTCATCATACTGTCACAATGGGTTGTAATAGTACGCCCCAGTTTTTCCCATACTCACATCTGGAGGTTTTCATGAAACTCAAGCAGACACTCTCTGCATTCGGCGTTGTCGCCCTGGTGACCGGCATGTTCGGCGCCGCGCCCGCCCAAGCCGATGCCCTCGTTAAGATAGACGGTTCCAGTACTGTGTTCCCGATCACCGAGGCGGTGGCCGAGGAATTCCAGAAAGCCCAGAAAGATACCAAAGTAACCGTAGGTGTGTCCGGCACCGGCGGCGGCTTTAAGAAGTTCTGCCGCGGCGAGACCGACATCTCCAATGCCTCGCGCCCGATCCTGAAGAAGGAGATGGACCTGTGCAAGGAAGCCGGCATCAAATACGTCGAATTACCGGTGGCATTCGACGCCTTGACCGTGGTCGTTAACCCCAAGAACAATTGGATCAAGAGCATGACCGTGGAAGAGCTCAAAAAAATGTGGGAGCCGGAGGCCCAGGATAAGGTCATGAAATGGAGCGACGTAAACCCCAAGTGGCCGGATGAGAAACTGGCACTGTTCGGCGCCGGCGCCGACTCGGGCACGTTCGACTATTTCACCGACGCCATCAACGGCAAGGAAAAAGCCTCGCGCGGCGATTTCACCGCGAGCGAGGACGACAACGTGCTGGTACAGGGCGTGTCGCGCGACAAGCATGCCATCGGCTACTTCGGCCTGGCCTACTACATGGAGAACAAGGATAAACTAAGGGCGGTGCCTATCATCAATAAGGGCGCCACCAAGGCTGTCGAACCCTCGCTCGACAGCGTCATGGCCGGTACTTACCAACCACTGGCGCGTCCGATCTTCATTTATGTGGCTGAGAAGTCCCTGGACAAGCCGGAAGTAAAGGAATTCATTAACTTTTACATCAAGAACGCGCCTAAGTTGGTCAAGGAAGTGGGTTATGTGCCTCTCTCCAAAGCACACTACGATCAAGCCCTGCAGAACTTCAACAGTAAGAAATTCGGCACTGGCTTCGGTGGTAAAAACGAGGTCGGTGTGCGCGTAGATGAACTCCTGAAACGCGAAGCTCACTTATAAGCAGTTCGGTTTCAATCCGCGAAGGGCGCCTAAGGGCGCCCTTCTTTTGATACCCGCCGAGTTGTAATACAGCTAGATCCGTGGTAAACGTAGTGTCATCTAGTTGTTATAATCCGCACCTATCATTACACCCCTTGTCATATTGGCCACGCTCGTCCAGAGACCTCAACATCAGTGAATCCAAAACCCTCCCGTTTCGCCTACCAGGTCAGGCGTCACTTACCCGAACGCTTTATCCAGGCCCTGCTGTTTCTGGCGGCATTTTCCGCGGTCGCCGTGACCTTCGCCATTGTGGTCATGCTGGTCTACGAATCCCTGGGGTTTTTTAAACACGTCTCGATAGTCGAATTCCTCACCGGCACCCAATGGACACCGCTATTCTCGATTAAGCATTTCGGGGTGTTGCCGCTGGTGGCCGGCACCTTGGTAGTGGCGGCGGTGGCCTTGGCCATCGCCATTCCTCTCGGCACCATAATCGCCATCTATTTGAGTGAATTTGCCCCGCATCGAGTGCGCGAGACGGTCAAGCCCTTCCTGGAGTTGCTGGAGGGTGTGCCAACGGTGGTGTATGGATACTTCGCGTTGCTGTTCGTCACGCCGCTGCTGCAAACCTTCATCCCGGGTCTGCCGGGATTCAACATGCTCGGCGCCGGCATTGTCATGGGCATTATGATCATCCCCTATGTCAGCTCAGTGAGCGAGGACGCGATGCGCGCGGTGCCTATGCACATCCGCGAGGGTTCGTATGCCATGGGCGCTACGCGCCTCCAAACCGCCTTGCGCGTGGTCACGCCGGCAGCCACCTCCGGCATCGTTGCGGCCTACATACTCGGCATTTCGCGCGCCGTAGGCGAGACCATGATCGTGGCCATCGCCGCCGGCACCCAGCCGAACCTGACCTGGAACCCCATGGAAGGCGCGGCCACCATCACCGCCTATATCGTGCAGGTGAGCCTGGGTGACCTGCCGCACGGCAGCCTCGAATACCAAAGTATCTTCGCAGTCGGCCTGGTACTCCTACTCATGACACTGTTGTTCAACGTGCTTGGCCACCTGCTGCGCCGGCGCTTCCGCGAGGTATACTGATGTCCGGCATGACCGACCCCAAGATCGAAGAAATCCGCGCCCTCATCAGCAAACACAAGCGCTGGGACCAAATTTTCGCCATCATTGGCCTGCTGGCGATGATGGTCGGCGTGGTCACGCTGATTGCCTTGTTCCTCGATCTACTCATCGACGGCTCAGGCCGTCTCACTTGGCAGTTCTTCACCTCCTTCCCTTCGCGGCATGCGGCTGAGGCCGGCATCCTTTCGTCCTGGGTCGGCACCATACTGGTGATGATGGTTACCGCCCTGTCCGGAGTGCCGCTTGGAGTCGCCGCTGGTATTTACCTTGAGGAGTACGCCTCGCGCAACTGGATGACCGATCTGATCGAGATCAACGTCACCAATCTGGCCGGCGTACCCTCCATCATCTACGGTCTGTTGGCGCTTGGTCTGTTCGTGTACCAATTTGATCTGGGCGAGAGCATCCTGGCAGCGGGTTTGACCCTAGGCCTGTTAATCCTGCCGGTGGTCATTGTAGGGACGCGTGAGGCCATCCGTGCCATCCCGGGGGGCATACGCGAGGCAGCCTACGCCCTTGGCGCCACCAAGTGGCAAACGGTGCGCGACCATGTGCTGCCCTATTCCACCGCCGGCATCATGACCGGCGTGATCATCGGCATGGCCCGCGCCATCGGCGAGACTGCGCCGATTATTACCATAGGCGCGCTCACTTTCATCGCCTTTTTGCCGCCCGCACCGATCTCGACCGAACCGCCCTTCATCTCGTTCGATTGGCTGTTTGCGCCGTTTACAGTGTTGCCTATTCAGATGTTCAGCTGGGTATCGCGGCCACAGGTCGCGTTCCTGGACAACGCGGCCGCGGCCGGCGTGGTCATCATCGTCATGACCCTGGCGATGAACGCCATAGCCATCGTCATCCGCTACCGCTACCGCAAGCGTATCAAGTGGTAAATCAGAGGGAAAAATGACTACCCATACTCCACCTGCGGCCAAGCCCACCATCCCCAAGCCGACCTTGTATAAAGAAAATCGCGCAAGCGTGGCAGATTCGGAAACCACCATGATTGAAAAGGCGCAACACGTGCTCAAGGCCCAAGCCAAGAACCTCGACTTCTACTACGGCGGGACCGTGCAGGCGCTCAAGTCCATCAACCTGGATCTGGCCGAGAAGCACGTGACGGCCCTTATTGGACCCTCGGGGTGCGGGAAATCCACGTTCCTGCGCTGCTTCAACCGCATGCACGATCTCTATCCCAATAACCGCTACGAGGGCGAGATCCTCATCCACCCGGACAACATCAACATCCTCGGTGCGAAAGTCGACCCGATCGAAGTGCGCATGCGCATCTCCATGGTGTTTCAGAAACCCAACCCATTTCCCAAATCGATCTACGAGAACGTCGCCTACGGCCTGCGTGTGCGCGGTATCAAGCGCCGCAGCATAGTGGACGACAAGGTCGAAGAAGCACTGCGCGGCGCGGCATTGTGGGATGAAGTCAAGAATCGCCTGCAGGATTTGGCCTTTAACCTGTCCGGTGGCCAGCAACAGCGTCTGTGTATCGCACGTGCCCTCGCGACCGACCCGGAGATACTATTGTTCGACGAACCCACCTCGGCGCTTGACCCGATTGCCACCGCCAGCATCGAGGAGTTGATCGCCGGACTCAAAGAGAAGGTCACCATCCTGATCGTAACCCACAACATGCAACAGGCGGCGCGTGTTTCGGACTATACTGCCTTCATGCACCTCGGCGAACTGGTGGAGTTCGGCGACACCAACATCATTTTCACCAACCCGTCCAACAAACGAACCGAAGACTATATCACCGGCCGGTATGGGTGAGCCGGGGCAATCATAGACACACCTAAGTGTGTCTATGCCGGCGAACGGGTGCAACGGGTTATGTTGCACCCTGGGCTGAAAGCCGGGGCAATCATAGACACTTAATATTGTACCGATGAACGCCCGGCCACGGATGCCGGGCGAGGTCCCAACGAAGCTAATGAAATATCGTCAAGGACGACTTACGAGTATCTACGGAGAACACCATGGAACCGATTCATACGCATATTTCCCGTCAATATAATGCCGAGCTTGAAGATATCCGTTCGCTTGTGCTGCAAATGGGCGGCCTGGTGGAACAACAAATCGACCAGGCCATCATCGCCCTGGCCAAGGCCGACATCGCCCTGGCGGAAGAGGTGGTCACCAACGATTATAAAGTTAACAAACTCGAAGTGACCATAGACGAGGAGTGCAGCCAGATTATCGCCCGCCGGCAACCGGCCGCTGGCGATCTGCGCTTGGTGGTGGCGGTAATCAAGACCATCACCGACCTGGAACGCATAGGCGACGAAGCCGAAAAGATCGCGCGCATGGCCGTGCGCCTGGCGACCGAAGAGCGCCCGAAGAATAACTACATAGAAATCCAGGCCCTGGGTAACCACGTACGCCTAATGGTACACGACGCCCTCGACGCATTTGCGCGCCTCGATCCCATCGCCGCCCTGCGCGTAGCGCGCGAGGATGCGCTGGTGGACAAGGAGTACGAAGGCGTGATGCGCCAGATGATCACCTTCATGATGGAAGACCCGCGCACCATTACTCGCATGCTCAGCGTCATATGGGCGGCGCGCGCCCTGGAGCGCATCGGTGATCACGCCAGCAACATTTGCGAGTACGTCATTTACCTGGTCAAGGGCAAAGACGTACGCCACACGCGTTTGGAAGACATTGAAAAGGAAGTGCTAGGAAAAGATGCCTAAGCCACTACCGCCCATGGCATGGTGGGCGATACCGGCGCGCAGCTACTGAAGAAGTAGAACAGCGCAGGGAGCGACTGCCGAAAGAAATCTGATAACGCTGTGACCACGCTGAACTATCTCGATATCAGATTTCTCGCTGCACTCGAAATGACAACTTGTGCAGCACATCTCGCCGTCCCATTGCAGCTTACCATCGTTGCACTTCAGACTTGAATCCGCGTTATCCTACATTTTTACCTAACACCCAGCCGATGGACAGAACATACCTGCTACCGCCAACAACACGAGTGACGCTATGTTCGCACACATCAGGCCTGAACAGCTTAACTCTCTTGGTAGCGAACAATGGCGTGGCACAGATGAACTCTCCTCCTGAGCGTGATGATTTGAGTACGAAGTTAAGCCTGTAGTGACGTCCCTTCTGCACTGGGTCGGTATGCGGAGGAATTTCAGAACCTTCTGGATAACGAATGAGATAGATATCGAACGGCAGTGGCCATGACGCGGTAAGCAAGAGCATCTTGCCGTAGCCGGTGCCCTGCCGACCGCGCTGCCAACGAAAGGCTGTTGCTGCATAGGAGCGTAGAGGTGAAAGTGGCATGAGGGTTAACGCGTTGGATCACGGAGCATAAATGCCACAGGAAACGACGCCCCGGCTGAGCGCGTCGACCTCGAACGCGAAGTTAAATTTTCTCTCCATGGAACGGTTCCGCAACGATTTGAAAGCTGTCTTCATATACAACATATCCAGGCCGGGTTGTCTTGAGTATTTTAACCCTGGCTCCGTGTTCTTCCAAAACCGCTACAATGCGTCGGATCTGTTGCAGTGCATCCGTTGACTTTGGTTTGAACCACGAAATTCCATTTGTATTTTTATGCGATGCATTGCTATTTTTGGAGAACCTATCTGGAATCGGGAGCCGCCTTTCGAGCCACTCCAAGGCGTGCTGTATTTCTTTTTCTTCATGCGCGTACAGTTTGCCACTTCTTAAAATAGAGTACGCGGCTGTAAATAGACCTTTATTCTCGCCGGTGCGCAGATCTGTTTCTTCCAGCACAAACCGTAGATAGGTAGTCACCATCTCCAGGAAATCTTAGCGTGTTGCTGAACGGCACGACGACAACCTAACAAGATACCGTGCATCGTCTCACCGCGTCCGCTCGAAACCCAGCCCCGATCAAACTTGGTCCTCGCGCAACCACTGGGCCACGCGCGCGGCGAAATAGGTGAGTATGGCATCAGCGCCGGCGCGCTTGAATGCGAGCAGGGATTCCATGACCACGGCCTTTTCATCGAGCCAGCCGTTTTGGCTGGCCGCCATCAGCATGGCGTATTCGCCGCTCACCTGGTACACGAAGGTCGGCGCGCCGAAGGTATCTTTTACCCGGCGCACGATGTCGAGATAAGGCATGCCAGGTTTGATCATGACCATGTCGGCGCCCTCTTCTAGGTCCAGGGCCACTTCGCGCAGGGCTTCGTCGGCGTTGGCGCTATCCATCTGGTAGCTGTATTTGTTGCCGCCGCCGAGATTGGCAGCGGAACCCACCGCCTCGCGGAACGGGCCGTAAAAGCTGGAGGCGTACTTGGCGGAATAGGCGAGTATGCGGGTGTGGATGTGGCCGGCGGCTTCCAGGGCATCGCGGATGGCGCCTATGCGGCCATCCATCATATCCGAGGGCGCAACCACATCGGCACCGGCCTCGGCCTGGGACAAGGCCTGTTTAACCAGTGCCGCTACGGTTTCGTCGTTCAGCACATAACCGCTTGGATCTGTGAGTCCGTCCTGGCCGTGAGAGGTGTACGGGTCCAACGCTACGTCGGTGATGACGCCCAGTGCCGGCACATGCTTTTTAAGCGCGCGCACCGCGCGCTGCGCTAAACCGTCGGGGTTCCACGCCTCCTCGGCGCCCTGGGACTTCTTTTCTGCGCCCACCACCGGAAACAAGGCCAGCGCT
>JAYUCX010000141.1:0-7433 GCA_043740145.1 Gammaproteobacteria bacterium | reverse complement strand
GCGGATAGCTCCCGATCTGGCGGCGCTGATGCGGCAAAAGGCCATCGCTCTGCATGGCGCCGCAAGTAACGGCCAGGGTTCTATCGTCGAGCTGGCCGGTGACCTGCGCGCCGCCACGGATAAGGTCATCGCCGTGCTGGCCCAGCATGTTTTTACACCGCAGGATGTCGAGGCGCTGCTGCTCAGCATTGTGCAAGAAGGAATAGCCGGTGAGTATCTGGATTACGCCGCCGCCGAGCAAACCACCATGGCGATTGCCGCCATCGTCACCGCGCAGAAAGAAGCGGGTTCTCTCAGCGACGGGCAGACCGAGCCGTTAAACGCCGCCGTGAAGCAACTATACACCCTCGTCGAAAGTGATGAAAAATATCAGCCACAACAATTTATGGTGTTTCTTAAACAGTTTGCCGCCGCCCAGGCTAACCTTAAATGATTGAAAAATCATTGACTGAAAACTTTTTGCAAGTGTTGGGTTGTAGTGGGGGTGTGGGTGACGGCAGACTCACCACCTCCCTGCGTCTTGGCGGCTCCCTCCTCATTGACGCAGGTACCGGACTGGGCAGTTTATCCGCCCAGGACATGGTGGGGATAGATCACGTCGTGCTCACCCACTCGCATCAGGATCATATTGCCTTGCTGCCCTTGCTGCTGGAGCGTGTGTATCTGGTACGCCGCCAGCCCATCACGCTCTACGGCCGCGTGGAAACGCTGGATGCCCTCAGACAACACATCTTCAATTGGCAAATTTATCCTGATTTCTCGACACTCGCCCTGTTTGAGAATAAGGAAAAATTTTTAATCCGCTACCGGGAGCTGAAGGAGCATGAGCCCGTCGAGATCGCAGGCTGGCGGATACACGGAGTATCCATGGATCATACTGTGCCGGTGTTCGCCTACGTCTTTGAAAAGGCCGGTATACGTTTCGCGTTTACCGGTGATACCCGCAGTCTGGTTAATCTGGCTGGCGAAAAACCGCTCACCCGCCTGATCTGCGAGGTTTCCTATCCCGACACCCTGGGAGAGTTGGCGCAGATCTCGGGGCACATGACGCCGGCCATGTTAAAGCGTGATATTGCGCAGTTTTCGCACCTGCCACGGTTATGGATTTCTCATTTCAAACCTGATTATGCGGAGGAACTCAGGCGTGTACTCGCACCCCTGGTCGAGGAATCGGGCGGGGCGATTCTTGAGTCGGGCCGGACGTATACGCTGGAATCATGAGGCAAAGGCCGAATGAATTCGGCCCTACTTGTGTTCATGTTGAAATGAACCGCTCCATTCTGCATCGGGAGAAAGTCTTTCCAGCTTGTCCAGCCGCTCCAGGAATATAGAATATATTTTCTTGTCCGGTCTCTGCCGGTGTAAATCTAAAAACACTTCCTGTGCCTCTGCCCATTGCCGGTTAAAATAAAAGGACAAGGCTTGCTCATGCAGTGCATGTTCGGCGAGCAGTTCCGCGGGAGCGTCGCTCAGGCGGCAGAGGGGTTGATAGAGTGTGACGGCCTCATTTTTGCCCTTGACGTTGACCCGATCCAGGAGTTGAAATACATAATCCTCCTGCCCGCGCCGCGTATTTTCTCCCACGATAACATTGACCCCGTAAAACTTGGTCAGCCCTTCCAGGCGGGAGGCCAGATTGACCGCGTCGCCAATCACCGTGTAGGCGCGGCGAAACTCCGAGCCCATGTCGCCGACGTTCATGACGCCGGTATTGATGCCTATACCTATATGGATTTCCGGCAAGCCCAGTGACCTGAAGTTTGGTTGGAGTTTTTCTACTTCGGCGAGCATATCCAGCCCCGCGGCTATGGCATGCGCGGCATGCTGGTCATCTTGCAGCGGCGCGCCCCAGAAGGCCATAATCATGTCGCCGACGTACTTGTCTATAGTGCCGCGCCGGTTAAAAATGATGCGCGTCATCGGCGTGAAAAATTCATTCAGTAGTTTTTTCAGTTCGCCGGCGGAGAGCGATTCTGAAATCGTGGTGAAACCGCGGATGTCGGCGAACAACACGGTCATCTCGCGGCTGTCGCCCTGGAAGCCGAAATTCTGGGGATTGCGACTCATCTCCTCCACTAACTGAGGCGGCACGTACTGCCCAAACATGCCCTTCAACTGAGAGCGCTCGCGGGCCTCGGAGACAAATCCATACGCGGCATTCATCAGCGCCAGCATGAATACCAGCGTCAAAGGCGTGGCGATGTATAACACCAGGCCATGCGCGCTCCACATCCAGACGTTGAACGTCAAGAGCAGTACGGTAACCGCGACAATGACCGCCATCAAGCGCAGTGGGTTCAACAGAGGTAGCAGGATGGACAAGGTCACGCCCACTATCAGCATGATAATGAAATTGGCGCCTTCGGCCCAGGAAGGTTGTACCGGAAAATTTCTGTCGAGTAATCCGGAGATGATAGTGGCGTGCACCTCGACGCCCGGGTAGTTGCTCTGCACCGGTGTCGAGCGTAAGTCATAGAGCCCTGCCGCGGTGGTGCCTATCAGTACAATGGAGTTTTCCAGCACGCTCTTTTTCACTTGCTGGTGCAACACGTCGGTTGCGGAAACATAAACAAAGCTGCCGAACTTTCCCCGGTAAGGAATCATTACCCGGCCTTCGCCGTCCGTCGGAATCGTATACTCACCGAAACCAATGTACTCGACGGCGTCAAAATTCCCTACCGGCGCGGTCTGAAAGGTGATGTCATTTATTCCGTAAAACAGCCGCGTCACCTCGAACGGCAGGGAGGCATAGAGCTTCGTGCCATGGCGCATGATAAGCGGAGCGCGTCGTAACATGCCGTCGGCGTCCATATCGGCGTTGAAAAACCCGCCATACCGCGCGGCCTCTTGTAAGCGCGGTAGATTGGCGGTGTAGGTGCGCGGTGTAGGGATCGAGGCATTGGGCGAGATGGCGCCGGATACCGGTAAATGCTCTGGGAGACGGCCGATAGGGGGCTGCGGCCGGTCGTGAAAAACATAGCCCAGGGCGACGTCCCGGCCGGTGAGCTGTGCGGCGAGTAATCCATCATGGTCGAGGGGCATAGGATTCTGGGTAGTATCCCCTTTGGCGGTGATGGGCATAGCCGCGAGTTCCGGTTCCGCGAACAGTATGTCAAAGCCCACCACGGCCACCTGGTTCGAGAACAGTTGTTCCACCAAGGCGGCCAATTTGGCGCGTGACCAAGGCCAGCGTCCCTCGGCCTGGAGGCTTTTGTCGTCTATATCTACAATTACGATACGCGGATCAACACCGGAGTTTTCAGGCAAGGTGGCGTTGAGCCGCAGGTCGTAGGCCATCCACTCCAGACGTTGTTGTAACGCCTCGGCGAAATCAATATGGGCGGCCACGGCGCCGAGCATCAAAAGCACCACCATAAAGTTGACGCTGATCGGGTAGAGGTGACGTTTGAGTAGGGTGAGATTCATTGGTAAGATGTTGGTGACCACATAAAATCGGGACTATAACTCCCAAAACTTTTACTATACGGTCTCAATCCGCAGTGACAGGAACGGCCATGGGGAACGTCAAAACACTGTTTATCGCCATAGCGCTTGGCATGCTGGCGCTGCTTGGCGACGCGCCTGCCCTGGCAGCTACGCCAGCCGGTGAAGTAATAATAGCCTCCGGCGAGGTCATCGCCATTCAGTCTGATAGCACCGCCCGTCCCCTTCAACGTAAGTCGGAATTCTATGCCGGCGAAACCATCCAGACCGGTGTTGACGCCTATGCCCATCTCAAATTCAGTGACGGCGCCCTGTTGGCGCTGCGCGCCGATAGCCAGTTTCGGGTGGATGAACACCATTTCGATGCGGACAGTGCGGCTAACAGTAGCACTATTTTATCCCTGCTCAAAGGCGGCTTGCGGATCATCACCGGGCTCGTCGCCAAGCAAAACCCGGATAAGTATAAAGTGAATACGCCCGCCGGCACGATAGGGGTGCGGGGCACCGACCTTGAGCTGGTGCTGGATGAAGGGGTGGTCATAGGTTTTTGGGAGGGGAGCGGCTATCTCATTAATGAGGCGGGCACCTTCTTGTTTGGAGAAGCCGGTCAGCCTCGTTTTGCCCGGGTGGCGGATAGAAGGAGTGCGCCGATGGGCCTCACCCGCCCCCCCGGACCGTTGCAGGACAGCCGGCCGCCACAAGAGAGCCCGCCGCCTGATGGGCGAGAAAATGCCAAAGAGCTCGAAGAGTTTATGCGGGATGCCTTTGGGCGGCGCGGTCAAAGGGAGTTTCAGAACCCGCCGGATCGGGATACGCGCCCGTTGCCGCCGCCCACGTCCGTGCCTCTTCCCAAACCGCCGGAGCATAATCCGCCGCCCGTTATTAAGTAAGCTTGCACTTGTAATGAAGGCAGCTTTGGGTAATATTAGGCCTGTGTACAGGCCATCAAAAGCGTTAACGAAACAGATCGTAGGGGTGCACAAATGATGCGGGCCTTGCAGTGGATCGCTGCGAGCCTGTTGCTGGCAAGTTCAGTGGCCCACGCCTTGAACTGGGAAACCCAGGCCAAAGAGTTGTTGCAGTCCGGCAAGGCCGGCGAGGCCTTTGAGTTGCTGCAAGCGCAAAGCACCGAGTACGGCGGCGATCCCGAATTTGATTTGCTATTGGGCATGGCGGCCAACCAGGCCGGCCGGCCCGATCAGGCGCTATTCGCCCTAGAGCGTGTGCTCATCGCCCAGCCGCAAAACCACCGCGCACGCCTGGAGCTGGCGCGGGCCTATCTCGCGCTGGGAGATTACGATTCGGCGCGCCGCGAATTGGCGACGCTGCGGGCCGATCGTCCCCCAGCCGATATTAGCAGCGGTGCTGAGCGCTTGTCAGCGGAAATAGACCGGCAAGACACGGAGCTGAAATCCCGGCAGCGCGCCTATGTGGATTTGAAATTCGGCAACGACTCCAACGTCAGCAGCGCGACCTCGGCCGCCAGCGTGACGCTGCCCGGCGGGCAAGTCATTTTGCTCAATGATGAAAGCCGGGAGCGCGATGACGAGTTCATGGAATCAGGTTTTGGCGCAAGTATTGAGCAGCCGTTAAGCCCGACACACACCCTGTTTTTTTCGGTCTCCGCCAGCCAACGGAATAATTTTCAGGAAAAGCTGTTCAACACTCGGCTGCTGGGCCTGAAAACAGGCTTATCACTCGCGCTGGGGCAAAATCAGTTTCGTCTGTCCCTACAGTTTGATGAGTATGACGTGGCAGACAGGACGCTCAGCCGCTTTAGGGCGATCATCCCGGAGTGGAGCAGGCCGGTTTCGGCGCAGGACTGGATCAGCGCCTATGGCCAAGTGGGGCGGCTCGCCTACTCAGGACAATCCTCACGGGACATGGATAGCGTATTGTTCGGTGGCGGCTGGACGCACGCGTTTTCCGCCCGGGGAGGGTTGCTTAACCTGGGTATTTATTATGGCAATGATGACGCCAGGAACGATAATGGAAAATTCAACGGACGCGATTATTATGGGGTGAGCCTGGGTCTACGTTGGAATCCCTTTCCCCGGCACACGCCCTATATCACACTCATCGCGCAAAAAACGGATTATGACGCCACTCACCCTGATTTCGCACAAACCCGCAGCGACGATCTCTATCAGGCCACGCTGGGGTGGCGTTGGCAACCCGCGGCGGCGTGGTCCTTTAATGCCGAGGCGAGATACAATCATAATAATTCCAATATTCCCCTGTTCGAATATGATCGAACCCTGCTGACACTGGATGCGCGTTATGACTTTTATTAACACCCAACACACACCCGGAATCGGGGTTATTTCCATGTTTAACCATAAAAGTTACCTCACCGCAGGGTTGGTGTGGATAGGTTTGGCGCTGCTAAGCCCGGTTGCGCAAGCCGCCATATTGGCCGGTCAAGTGATCGTTGCCAGCGGCGAGGTGGCCGCTATCACGTCACAAGGCGAGAGCAGACCGCTCGTGCGCAAGTCTGAGTTTTACAGCGGCGAGATATTAAAAACCGGCGACAACTCTCGTGCGCAGGTCAAATTCATAGACGATGCCTTGCTGTCGCTCAAGCCGAACAGCGAACTCCGGGTGGACGATTACCGGTTTGATCCCGCCAATAAAGATAACAATGCCAGTGTGATGACGCTGGTCAAAGGCGGGTTACGCACGATTACCGGAATTATCTCCAAGCAAAAACCGGACGCATACCGGATCAATACACCGGTCGCCAGCATAGGCGTGCGTGGCACGGACTTGGAATTAACGCTGGATGAGAGTGGCTTGAAGGTCTGTTTCTGGGGCGGCTCCGGTTTTGTCCTGAACGAGGCAGGGTCCCGCAATCTCGGTGCGGGTATGCAGAATAAGTGCGCACGTATACCCGACCGCACAACGCTGCCGGAACTCATTACGCCCTCCCTGCCGGAAGTCATCACGCCCGGTCTGCCGGATGAGGCCAAGTTCAGCGACGCGGTGAGTGACAGGAACCAAGATGGCATCAATGATGCCATTAATAAGGGAACACCGGTGCAGCCCGTGGACGAAAAGCCACCGGAGACCCCGCCACCACCACCGCCACCGCCACCACCACCGCCGCCACCACCGCCACCGCCGCCACCGCCGCCGCCGCCGCCGCCACCGCCGCCGCCGCCGAATCCACCGCCGCCGCCGCCGGGCTGGCGAGGTTCAGCTTCACGGACGCGCAGGGCGCGACCTTCGATGTCCTTGCCGTTCAGCGCCTGGATGGCAGCAGTGCCTTCCGCAGCGACGGCCATGGTCACGAAGCCGAAGCCGCGACTGCGACTGGTTTCACGATCCATCACGACCTTGGCGCGCTCGACCGCACCATGTGCGGCGAACATTGCGTTCAGGCTGTCGTCGTTGACCGACCAGGGGAGATTGCCGACGTAGAGTTCCACAGAGTGCTCGAATCTGGCGCGGATGCGCCTCAAACGGCGCCGCTTGGACGCCTAGGGTGAGGCGGCAAACATGCAACAAACCATCAATTTCCAAGTGAAAAGTCGCCTGTCACGGGTGGCTGGTCCACCGGTGACTCAGAGAACTGCCTGGGCGGGTCAGCCGTCGAGCTGCTGCAGGCGGACCATCTCGGCGTAATCGCCGCCTTTGGCGACCAATTCCTGGTGGGTACCGCTTTCGATGATGGTGCCGCGGCGGGGGTCGTCGGCGCCGTCACGGGTGTGGGCGCCGGCCAGCACATAGATGCGGTCGGCATGTTGGACGGTGGCCAGACGATGGGCTACCACCACCACGGTGCGGCCCTTCATCAACTCGGTCAGGGCTTCCTGGACGTGGGTTTCGCTTTCGGCGTCGAGCGCGCTGGTGGCTTCATCCAGCAGTAGGATCGGCGCATCGCGCAGCAGGGCACGGGCGATGGCGACGCGTTGACGTTGGCCGCCCGACAACCGGCCGCCGCGGTCGCCGACGATGGTGTCATAGCCTTTGCCGCCTTCGAGACTGAG
>JAYUCX010000140.1:0-3146 GCA_043740145.1 Gammaproteobacteria bacterium | reverse complement strand
ATGAAAGAATTCACCCGCACCCAGCGCATGGGCGATCAGATACAGCGCGAGTTGGCGCAACTGATCCAGCAACAGATCGCCGATCCGCGGCTGGGGATGGTCACCGTCTCCGCGGTGGAGGTGTCGCGCGACCTGGCCCATGCCAAGGTGTTCATCTCGGTGCTGGATGAGCAGCACGATGCGCAGGCCAGCCTCGATGTGCTGAACAACGCGGCGGGTTACCTGCGCCATGAACTCGCGCAGCGCACCAAGATGCGGGTCACACCTCGGCTGCGCTTTGTCTACGACCCCACCTTGAAACACGGTTCTCAGCTCTCCGCCCTGATTGATGCCGCAGTCAGTGAAGACCGTACACACACCAGAAATAGTGATGAGTAAGGAATACAAAGACATCCACGGTATTGTCCTGCTGGATAAGCCGGTAAATCTCAGTTCAAACGCTGCCTTGCAGATCGTCAAGCGCCTCTATCAGGCGCGCAAGGCTGGACACACGGGCAGCCTCGACCCGCTGGCAAGCGGAATGTTGCCGATCTGTCTGGGCGAGGCCACCAAGTTCGCCGGTTTTTTGCTGGACACGGACAAACGCTATCGCACGGTGTGCAGATTGGGAATCACCACTGTCACCGGTGACGCTGAGGGCGAGGTCATCACCGTGAAACCTGTTGCCGGCTTCACGAGGGAGAAGGTGGAAGAGGTGCTGTCACGGTTTACAGGGCCGCTGACGCAGATCCCGCCGATGTATTCCGCCCTCAAACATGCAGGACAACCCCTTTATCGTCTCGCCCGGCGCGGCCTGAGCGTAGAACGCTCACCCCGCGAGGTGGTGATCCACAGCCTGAAACTGCTGCGCTATGAGGGTGAGGAGCTTGATCTGGACGTGTCCTGTTCCAAGGGCACGTACATCCGCACCCTGGCAGAGGATATAGGCGCCGCGCTGGGTTGTGGGGCCCATGTCGCCGCCTTGCGTAGAGTGTCCGTCGGCGGTTTCAGCGAAGGGCAAATGCACACCCTGGCGGATTTGCAGCGTATGGCCGCGCAAGGCGCCGGTGTGCTCGAGCAGGCGCTGCTGCCCATGCAGTGCGTGTTGGAGCACTGGCCGGAGGTCAGCCTTTCAGACGACGCGGCCTATTATCTAGGCCAAGGCCAGGCGGTGCGTGTCGCCGAGGCGCCGCAGGATGGCTGGGTCAAACTCTACTCGCGGCAGGGCTTTTTAGGCATAGGTCAAGTACTTGCGGACGGCAGGGTAGCGCCCAAGCGGCTCATCAATCCCGCGGCTCAGATGCTTACTTGAGATGCCGGCCGTTATTTGTCTTTCAATTCAGGGCCGTTTTTTTTATAATGCGCTATTAAATTCGAGAAGATGAGAGTCAGGAGTTAACTATGCCACTGAACAGCGAACAAAAAGGACTCGTAGCGAAGGAATACCAGCGTGCGCCGAAGGATACCGGTTCACCCGAGGTCCAAGTTGCACTGTTGTCCGCGCAGATTGACCATCTGTCCGGCCATTTCAAGGTGCACGCCCACGATCACCACTCCCGGCAGGGCCTGTTGCGCATGGTCAGCCAACGCCGCAAGCTTCTGGATTATCTCAAGAAGAAGAACATCGAAAAATATCGTGAACTCATCACTCGCCTTGGATTGCGCAAATAACTCCGTCCCATGCACATATTCTCCCTCCGTTTTACCCGAATTCAGCACTTAAGGAACACGCAGTGAATCCCATTAAAAAGAGTTTTCAGTACGGTGACCATACCGTCACTATCGAAACAGGCGAAATTGCCCGGCAGGCCACCGGGGCGGTCATGATCAGCATGGGCGACACCGTGGTCATGGTCACCGCCGTAGGTATCAAGGAAGCGGAACAGGGCCGTGACTTTTTCCCGCTCACGGTCAATTATCAGGAACGCACCTACGCGGCCGGCAAGATCCCCGGCGGCTTCTTCAAGCGCGAGGGACGGCCCAGCGAGAAAGAGACTCTGACCTCACGCCTCATTGACCGTCCCCTGCGCCCGCTGTTCCCCAAGGGTTTCACCAACGAAGTTCAGATCATCGCCACTGTCGTCTCGCTAGATAAGGAAATTGATCCCGATGTCCCTGCCATGATCGGCGCCTCGGCCGCCCTGGCGCTCTCCGGCATGCCCTTCATGGGGCCGATCGGCGCGGCGCGGGTTGGTTACCGCGACGGTAAATACTTGCTCAATCCTACCTTCAGCCAATTGGAAAAATCGGATCTCAACATGGTCGTCGCCGGTACGCAGAACGCCGTATTGATGGTTGAGTCCGAGGCCAAGCAATTGCTTGAAGAGGTCATGCTCGGCGCCGTGATGTTTGGCCACCAACAGATGCAGATGGCGATTAAGGCCATCCGTGAATTGGCTGTGCAGGCCGCCCCCCCGTCGTGGGATTGGAAGCCTGCGTCGAAGGACGAGAGCTTGCAGCAAGCCATAGAAGCCGCCGGCCATGCGGTGATTGCCGAGGCGTATCAGATCCGCGAGAAACAGGCACGTCAAAACCGGCTGGCTCAGATCCGCACCGAGCTTGCCGCCAAGCTCACCAGCGATGCTTCCGCCGGCTGGAACGACGAGGCTGTCAAGAACGCTATTGAAAAATTGGAAAGCAAGGTGGTGCGCGAACAGATCATCGAGGGCAAGCCGCGTATAGACGGTCGCGACACTCGCTCCATACGCCCCATCCGCATCCGCGCCGGCGTATTGCCGCGCACCCATGGCTCCGCCTTGTTTACCCGTGGAGAGACTCAGGCGCTGGTGGTCGCGACCTTGGGCACCGGGCGCGACGCGCAGTTGATTGACGCGATAGAGGGAGAACGCAAGGAGCCGTTCATGCTCCATTACAACTTCCCGCCTTCCTGTGTCGGCGAGACCGGCATGGTAGGCAGCCCCAAGCGCCGCGAGATCGGTCACGGCCGCTTGGCCAAGCGCGGCCTGATAGCAGTGATGCCCAACATGGATCAGTTCCCCTACGTCATACGGGTTGTCTCCGAGATCACCGAATCCAACGGCTCCAGCTCGATGGCGAGTGTGTGCGGTTCCAGCCTCGCGCTGATGGACGCCGGTGTGCCGATCAAGGCTCCGGTGGCGGGCATTGCGATGGGCCTCATCAAAGAGGGCAGCCGCTTTGCGGTGTTG
>JAYUCX010000139.1:0-7507 GCA_043740145.1 Gammaproteobacteria bacterium | reverse complement strand
TTCGACAAGCTCACCACGAACGGTTAAGTGAACAGTATTGGGTCGCGTCTTGTATTATGATAATTTCTCCTTCGTCACAGTACAAGAGTGATCCATTTAGCCCGAAACCGGGAATGTCGTTTCTGGAGAAACTGGAAATTCAGCACAAGGAAAAGGTGAGGCGCAAGGCAGTTTTCTCCTCACTCCTCACTCTTCACCTCGTTAGCTTTGTCCCGTTCGATCATCGCATAGGCCGAGTGGTTGTGAATGGATTCGAAATTTTCTGACTCCACCACATAGGCATCAATCCGTTCGTCTTGATTAAACACGGCGGCGATGTCGCGCACCATGTCTTCCACGAACTTGGGGTTGTCATAAGCGCGTTCGGTGACGTACTTTTCATCGGGGCGTTTGAGCAGGCCGTACAGCTCGCAAGACGCCTGCTTTTCGACCATGTCTATCAGCTCCTCGATCCAGACGAAGCCATGGGTGCGCACCTGCACGGTGACGTGCGAGCGCTGGTTGTGTGCGCCGTAGTCCGAGATTTCCTTGGAGCAGGGGCACAGGCTGGTGACCGGCACCACGATTTTAAGGGTGAAGCTGGTTTTTTTATTGACCACCCCACCGATGAAGGTGACATCGTAGTCCATCAGGCTTTGCACGCCCGACACCGGCGCGGTCTTGTTGATGAAATAAGGAAAGCTCATCTCGATATGGCCGGCATCGGCGCTCAGCCGCTCGGCCATTTCGTGCAGGATGTCCTTGAACGAGGCGACCGAGATCTCGCGCTCGTGCTCGTTGAGAATCTCCACGAAACGCGACATGTGGGTGCCCTTGAAATTGTGCGGCAGGCTCACGTACATGTTGAAGCTGGCGATAGTGTGCTGCTCGCCGCAACTGCGATCACGTACCCGCACCGGATGGCGGATAGCCTTGATGCCCACCTTGTTGATGGCGATGCGGCGGGTGTCTGCGGAACCCTGCACGTCGGCGATGGGGAGAATGTTGTCCGGCTTGGCTGCGGTTTTCATACGGCTGTACCTTCATGGACGTGCGCGCGCTTGGGTTTGATCTCTTCAACCGCTTCGTCGCTGTAACGCACGCAGGCGCGCTCCGTCTCCCACAGCGTGACGGCGCTCACCCGCACCCGGGAATTATTGAGCCGTTGCGACAGACCTTGATAAAAATAGGCGGCGATGTTTTCTGCGGTCGGATTGACCTTATTGAACGGCTCGATGTCGTTCAAATAGTGATGGTCGAGCCGTTTGACGAGCGCGCGGGCCGCCTCTTTGATGACCTTGAAGTCCACACCCATGCCCACCTCGTCCAACTGCCGCGCGACGACCTCGACCTCCACCTTCCAGTTATGGCCGTGCATGCGGTTGCAATCGCCGGGATAGTCGCGCAGGGTATGCGCGCTGGCGAAGTCGGTCAGAATCTTAAGGGTGTACAGGGCGGCCATAATTGTTGACTATTTTACTATGGTTTTGACCGCCGGGAAAGCCTGTGGTTCTGTTTCATAATGGGCATCAATCGCCCGAATGATGCCCGCAGCGTCCAAGCCGCAGCCCTCGAGCAATCCCGCGCGGGTACCCTGCTCGATAAAGGTATCAGGCAGGCCGAGGTGCAGAAGGGGCGTGCTATGCCCTAGCCTCACCAGGCACTCGTTCACCGCGCTGCCCGCACCGCCCGCCACCGCGTTTTCTTCAACAGTGACCAGCAGCTCATAACGACCGGCGAGTTCGGCCAGCAAGGCTTCGTCCAGAGGCTTTACAAAGCGCATATTGACCACCGTCGCATCCAGTTGTTCGGCGGCATCCAGGGCCGGCTTCAACATACTGCCAAAGGCCAGCAGCGCCAGCCGCTTGCCCTGCCGGCGCAACTCCGCCTTGCCGATGGGCAGCGCCCTCATGGCGGCTTGCACGGCTGCGCCCGGACCCGCGCCGCGCGGATAACGCACCGCCGCGGGGCCGTCGTGCAAAAACCCGGTGTAGAGCATCTGGCGGCATTCGTTTTCGTCGCTGGGCGCCATGATGAGCATGTTGGGGATGCAGCGTAGATAGGAAAGATCAAAACTGCCCGCGTGGGTGGGGCCGTCGGGACCGACCAGCCCGGCACGGTCTATGGCGAACAGCACGGGGAGATTCTGCAAGGCGACGTCGTGGATGAGCTGGTCATAGGCGCGTTGCAGGAAGGTCGAGTAGATCGCCACGACCGGTTTTAATCCCGCACAGGCGAGGCCGGCGGCAAAGGTCACGGCATGTTGCTCGGCGATGCCCACATCGAAATAGCGCTGGGGGTAACGCTTAGCGAATTCCACCAGTCCGGAGCCCTCGCACATTGCCGGCGTGATGCCGACGAGGCGTTCATCGCGCGCCGCCATGTCGCACAGCCAGTCGCCGAACACCTGCGTGTAGCTTGGCTTGCCGCCCGGCTTGGCGAGCGGCTCGCCGCTCTCCGTGTCAAACGCAGTGACGCCGTGATAGCCGCACGGGTCCGCCTCGGCGGGCGAATAGCCCTTGCCCTTCTTGGTGACCACGTGCAAAAACTGCGGGCCCTTGAGCGAGCGCAGATTGCGCAGGGTCTTAATGAGGCTGTGCAGATCATGGCCGTCAATCGGGCCGATGTAATTGAAACCCAGTTCTTCGAACAGGGTGCCCGGCGTCACCATGCCCTTCATGTGTTCCTCGGCGCGGCGCGCCAGCTCTTCAATGTGAGGCATACCCGCGAGCACCTTCTTGCCGCCCTCGCGCACCGAGGCGTAAAACCGGCCCGACAATACGCGCGCCAGATAGTTGGACATGCCACCCACGTTCTGCGAGATGGACATGTCGTTGTCGTTGAGTATCACCAGCAGATTGGCGCCGAGATCGCCGGCATGGTTCAAGGCCTCGAAGGCCATGCCCGCGGTCAGCGCGCCGTCGCCTATCACTGCGACGATTTTGTGTTCGCCAGCACCCACAGCCTCCCCTCTCCCAGAGTGAGAGGAAGTGTCTAAAGATTGGGCCATCGCCATGCCCAGCGCCGCGCTGATAGAGGTGCCCGCATGACCCACGCCGAAGGTGTCGTAAGGGCTTTCGCTGCGGCTGGGAAAGCCCGCGATCCCGCCTTTTTGCCTGAGCTTCACCATCGCCTCACGCCGGCCGGTGAGGATCTTGTGCGGATAACTCTGATGACCGGTATCCCAGACCAGCAGATCCCGCGGCGTGTCGTAGACGTAGTGCAAGGCAATCGCCAACTCGACTGTGCCCAGGCCCGCCGCGAGATGGCCACCCGTGCGCCCCACGGATTCAATCAGAAACGCGCGCAGCTCAGCGGCGAGCGCGACCAGCTCCGCCTCGCTCAGTGTGCGCAGATCGTGCGGGCTATGGATGCGGGGGAGTAACGGATCGGTCATGAGGCGGTTTTAATGAGATAAATTGTCGATGATGGAGGGTCGCTGCGGGTTTTGCAAGCGGGCGCTTGCGGGGGAAGTGTGTAGGTCGGATCAAGCGGAACAGATCCGACTCAAATCTGTCGGCTCCGCCTAACGGCTTGAGCCGACCTAGACCTACATAGGGCGCTCTACAATATAATCCGCAATCCAACGCAAGGGGTCGGCGCGGGGATCAAGATCTTTGATCGAGGCGAGCGCAATGTCACGCTGCTCATCGGCCATGCGCTTGGCCTCGGCCATGCCTATGATCGCAGGATACGTAGGTTTGTTGAGGGCACGATCAGCCCCGGCCGTTTTGCCTAGCACTTGCGTCTCTCCCTCTTCGTCGAGGATGTCGTCGCGGATTTGAAAGGCAAGCCCAATCGCCCGGGCGTAGCGGTCGAGCTGATCCAGCAGGGCGCCTTCCACACTAACCGCACAGTACGCACCCAACAGCACGCTGGCGCGGATCAGGGCACCGGTCTTGTGGTGGTGCATGTGTTCCAGTTCGGCGAGCGACAGAGTCTTGCCCACCGCCGCGAGATCCATTTCCTGACCACCCGCGAGACCGTGTGATCCGCACGCCTCGGCCAGGATCTCGATCATCTTGAGACGGGTGGCGGCGCTCGCCTGCAGGGCGGGATCTTGCGCGAGGATCTGAAAGGCAAGCGTGAGCAGCGCGTTGCCCGCGAGGATACCCGTCGCCTCGCCAAACACCTTGTGGCAGGTGGGCTTGCCGCGGCGCAGATCGTCGTTGTCCATGGCGGGGAGATCATCATGCACCAGTGAATAGGCGTGTATCATCTCGACCGCGCAGGCGGGCACGTCCAGGCTTTCCAACTCCGCACCCAGGCACGCGCCGGAGGCATAGACCAAGATGGGCCGAAGGTGTTTACCGCCGCCCAGCACGGCATAGCGCATGGCCTGATGGAGCGCGGCAGGGTGCTGCTGCGCAGCCGGCAGCCGTTGCTCCAGGGCCTGTTCGACCCTGCGCTGATAACTGTTCAGCAAGCTGTCGAGAGTATTGCCGGACGGTAAAATCGGATTAAGGGGGTCACCGGCATGTCGAGCCAAGGCTATTCCTCTCGATTCTCGAAGGGTTGGGCCTCAAGCGCACCGTCTTTTTCCATTAAGATCTGTACCTTCTGTTCGGCCTCTTTCAAGGCCGTTTGACAGGCGCGGGTCAGCTCGATGCCGCGTTCAAAATGTTTCAGCGAATCCTCTAGGCTGATATCGCCTTTTTCCATGCGCGTCACCAGCGCCTCCAGTTCCTTGAGGGCATGTTCAAAATCGAGGTGAGGTTTTTTGGCCATGACGGTAAGAGGTATTTTCCAGTATTCCATCGTATCATAAGCCCAGGCTTTAGGTTTGCGCCGCAAAGGGCACTATGTCAGCGAAAGAAAATTGGACTGAGGAGATGCAGTCGGCCTATCTCTACCAGGTGTTAGTGGAGGTGGAGACCGACCCCGTCAAGGGCACGCTGTTCAAGCAGCTAGGCGAGGCGGCCGGGACGCAGGCGGGCATCTGGGCGGAGCAGATAACGCGACACGGCGGCGCGCCACCCCATGAGTTTCATCCGTCGCTACGGACAAGAGTGGTTGCGGGTCTGATCCGCACGCTCGGCCCGCGCGCCATCCGGCCGGTGCTGGCCGCTATCAAGATTCGCGGCATCTCTGTGTATGCCGGCGCGGGCGGTCGCTCCCGGCGTCCTGCCTCCCGCGACATTAGCACTTCCCTGTACGTCACAGGAAGCGTAGGACATGTCATGCCCACCTCGGTGCAGGACTTCGGCCATCGCCACAAGGGAGCAGGGAGCGGCGGCAATCTGCGCGCCGCCGTGTTCGGCGTGAACGACGGGCTGGTCTCCAATACCAGTCTCATCCTCGGGGTGGCCGGAGCGATCAGCGATCCCAAGCTCATCCTGTTATCGGGTGTGGCCGGGCTCCTCGCCGGCGCGCTTTCCATGGCCGCAGGCGAATACATTTCCATGCGATCCCAACGGGAGATGTACGAATACCAGATCGGCCTGGAGCGTGAGGAACTGGAACAGTACCCGGACGAAGAGGCCGAGGAGCTTGCGCTCATATACCACGCGCGCGGGGCGGACATGGAGCAGGCGCGCAGCTTCGCGCAAGACATTATCCGCAACCCCGAACACGCCCTCGACACCCTGGCGCGCGAGGAGCTGGGCCTCAACCCCGACGATCTCGGCTCGGCCTGGGGCGCCGCGTTTTACTCCTTTTTCTCCTTTGGCATCGGTGCCGTAATCCCTTTGCTGCCGTTTTTACTGCACCTGAGCGCAGCGGTTTCCGTGAGCGCAGGACTTGCGGCCGTCAGTTTGTTCGCCGTGGGAGCGACTCTCAGCCTGTTCACCGGGAGACAGGCCCTGTGGGGCGGTTTGCGGATGGTGCTGATCGGCGGCGGGGCGGGGGTGGTAGCTTATTCAATCGGGGCGCTGCTTGGGGTGGGGCTTACGGCTTGAATATATCTATATATCAACACGGTGGCGTCCGGTAACTATTGCAGTGTATAATATTTGGTTTTGCTAAGTACGGATGTCACTGTGATAGAGAATTTACGCAATATCGCCATCATCGCCCACGTGGATCACGGCAAGACTACGCTGGTGGATAAGCTGCTGCAGCAGTCGGGCACCTTCGGCGCGCGCGCCGCGGTTACCGAGCGCGTCATGGATTCCAACGATCTGGAGCGCGAGCGCGGCATCACCATCCTCGCCAAAAACACCGCGCTGCGCTGGCGCGACTACCGCATCAACATCGTGGACACACCCGGCCACGCCGATTTCGGCGGCGAGGTGGAACGTGTGCTCTCGATGGTGGATTCCGTGCTGCTGCTGGTGGATGCAGTGGACGGCCCCATGCCGCAGACCCGCTTCGTGACGCAAAAGGCCTTTGCGCTCGGCTTGAAGCCCATCGTGGTCATTAATAAGGTGGACCGCCCGGGCGCCAGACCGCACTGGGTGCTGGATCAGACCTTCGACCTGTTCGACAATCTCGGCGCGACCGAGGAGCAATTGGATTTCCCGGTGGTGTACACCTCGGCGCTGCACGGCTACGCGGGCCTCGATGCCGAGGTGCGCGACGGCGACATGACGCCGCTGTTTGAAACTATCGTAAAACACGTAAAGCCACCGCAGGTAGACCAGGCGGGGCCGTTTCAGATGCAGGTCAGCTCGCTTGCCTATTCGAGTTATGTGGGCGTCATCGGCATCGGGCGCATCAGCCGCGGGCGCATCAAGACTAACACCCAGGTGGTGGTGGTAGACCACGCGGGCAAACGCCGCAACGCGCGGGTATTACAGCTCTTCAATCTGATGGGGCTGGAACGCATCGAGATCCCGGAGGCCGAGGCCGGTGACATCATCGCCTTCACCGGCATCGAAGGCTTAGGGATTTCAGACACGCTGTGCGACCCCACCTGTGTCGAGGCGCTGCCGCAGCTGGTGGTGGACGAGCCCACCGTGAGCATGACCTTCCAGGTGAACAACTCGCCGTTCGCGGGCAAGGACGGCAAGTATGTCACCAGCCGCCAGATCCGCGAACGCCTGCAGCGTGAACTAATTCACAATGTGGCGCTGCGCGTGGAGGATACCGAGGATCCGGACAAGTTCCGCGTGTGTGGTCGCGGCGAGCTGCACCTTTCCATCCTGATCGAGAACATGCGCCGTGAGGGTTATGAGCTGGCGGTGGGGCGCCCCCAGGTCATCGTGAAAGAAAACGACGGCGTGCTGTGCGAGCCCTACGAGTCGCTGGTGGTAGACGTTGAAGAGCGGCACCAGGGCGGTGTAATGGAGGCGCTGGGGATGCGCAAGGGCGATCTCGCCAACATGCTACCCGACGGGAAGGGCCGCGTGCGGCTCGAGTACATGATCCCGACGCGCGGCCTTATCGGCTTCCGCACCGATTTTCTCACCCTCACCTCCGGCACCGGCCTCATGCACAACGTGTTCGACCATTACGGCCCGTTCAAAAAGGGCAGCATCGGCGAGCGCAACAACGGCGTGCTGATCTCTAATGACATGGGTAAGAGCGTGGCCTACGCGCTGTTCAGTTTGCAGGAACGCGGACGGTTATTCATCGGCCATGGCGAAGA
>JAYUCX010000138.1:0-7508 GCA_043740145.1 Gammaproteobacteria bacterium | reverse complement strand
CGATCCACTCCAGATAAGCAGGCAATCCGGCGCTGATAGGCACAGCGATAATTTCCGGCAGTTCATACGGGTGCATGCCGCGCAGCATGGTTTCCAACTCCGCATAGACCGCCACCGGCGATTTAATCATCAGCAACACTTCCGTACCGTTCTCACGCTTTCCCTTCCAATTATAAATCGAGCGCAGACCGGGGATGATGTTGATGCAGGCGGCTAGGCGCTGGTCCAGCAGCGCGTTGGCGATACGCTCCGCCGTCTCCTCGTCCGGGCAGGTATTGAGCACGATGTGATAGGTCACTGCGTTTTTTCAAACCTTTCCAGCCACTTCGCCACCCGCCCCACCAGCGCTTGGTCGTAATTCATAAAATAGTGATTGGCCTCGGGGAGTTGTTCCTGTTCATAATCCTTGTTGCCCGCCTTCTTCGCCGCCGCCAGCCGCTCGGGCGCCGAACCGGTCACGGTCTTTGCGTCCTGGCCGCCGTAAATATCCAATATCGGCAAGGTTAATTTGGCAAGCGCATTGGGCGTATACAGGCGCGGGTCGAGGGTGTTGAGGGTGCCGCTCAACACCGGCGCATTCATGGCGATGCCGACAAAACCTGCGACACCGTGCTTAGGCTCGCTCGCCAGGAACACCGTGCCCATCGCGGCGCCCATGTCGTGGCCGATCAGCACGATGCGCCGGATGCCCTTGCCGCGCAAAAACTCGATACCGGCACGGATGCGCTGCGGCGTTTCATCCATGATGGGGCCGAAGGCCGTGAGCGGCGCATTCTGCGGCAGCAGCGGCATCTGCAACGAGAGCGTCGTCCAGCCGCGTTCGGGCAACACCCGGCGCAGCGGTGAGATCACATCCGGCCAGTCGGGATTGAGGCCCGCGTCGTGCATGAGTATCACGCCGCCTTTGGGTTTCGCCGCCGAATTGTAGAGCGCAAGAAACTTGTCCGCTTTCACCGTCAGCCACACCGCCTCGCCTATCATCTGGCTATCGAGAATTTGATTCGCCCAGCGCTGTTCGCGCAGCTTGAAACTTGCCGCGCTGTACGCAGCATACGCGAGCAGCGTGGCCACCAAAGCGATCTTTGCCATTCTATTCACGGTGTGTGTTCCTGTGTGTCCCCCTTCGGGTAGTGACTGGGATAAGGAGATCTGGCGGCGCCCGAAGCGATGGCGGCGCGGGCTATGGCAGGAGGAATCTGGACAATCAGGCGCGCATCCAAAGGTTTCGGAATAATGTACTCGGGCCCGAACTCGAGCTTGTCGAGACGATAAGCGGCCAGCACCTCGGCGGGCACCGGCGCGTGCGCCAGTTGCGCCAGGGCATGCACCGCCGCGATTTCCATCTCTTGGGTGATGCGCCGCGCCCGCACATCGAGCGCACCGCGGAAGATAAAGGGAAAACCCAACACGTTATTCACCTGATTGGGATAATCCGAGCGCCCGGTCGCCATGATTAAATCCGCGCGGGTTTTATGCGCCAACGCGGGGCTGATTTCCGGGTCGGGATTGGAAAGCGCGAACACGATGGGCCTCGGCGCCATCGCGGCGAGCATTTCCGGACCCACCAGATCAGGGCCGGAGACGCCGATAAACACATCCGCGCCGCGCAGCGCATCGGCGAGCGAGCGTTCCGGGCAGACGCGCGCGAACTCGCGTTTATAGGGATTGAGATCACCGCGCCCGGCATGGATCACACCCTGACGATCCACCAGCAGCATCCGCGCAGGGTCGGCGCCCAGCGCCTGCAACAAGCGCATGGAAGAAATCCCCGCCGCACCCGCGCCGAGGCACACGATACGCGACTCGCCGAGGGTCTTGCCTTGCAACTCCAGGGCGTTCAGTAAACCCGCTGCGACGATGATGGCGGTGCCGTGCTGATCGTCGTGAAACACCGGAATGTCGAGCCGTTCGATCAGCGCCCGCTCGATCTCGAAACACTGAGGTGCCGCAATGTCTTCGAGATTGATCCCTCCGAAGCCCGGCGCGATGCGTGTCACGGTGTCAATAAATTCTTGCGCTGTGGCCGCGTCCACCTCGATATCGAAGACATCAATACCGGCGAACTTTTTGAACAACACCGCCTTGCCCTCCATCACCGGCTTACCGGCCAGGGCGCCGACCTTGCCGAGACCCAACACGGCGCTGCCGTCGGTGATCACCGCGACCAGATTACCCTTGGCGGTGTAACGGTAGGCGGCCTCGGGGTCGCGCGCGATCTCGCGCACCGGCTCGGCTACACCCGGCGTGTAGGCCAGCGCCAGTTCGTCTTGCGTAGCGCAGGGCTTGGTGATGGCGAGCGCGATTTTGCCGGGCGTCGGCCCGGCATGGTAATCCAACGCGGCTTTTTTTAAATCCAAAGACATGCTCAATCCTTAAAAAATACTCACCGCAGAGGACACAGAGAAACAAGATCGAAATGATTTGTTCCTCCGCGGTGATTTTTTGTTATGACGCGCTAGTTTATCCTATTCCACTATCTTAATCAGATCGCCGGATTGAGGTTCGCCGTCGGGATAGAGATGGTTGAGGAGCTGCAGTTGTTCCAGGGCATGGCTGGGGATACGGCTGCGCTCGGAAAGATTCAGCAGCGGAAGATCGCCGTGCGCGCGAATCACCTTGAGGTGCAGCGGCTCGGCCAGGTGACGCTCCTTGTCCGTCAAGGCGCGAAAGCTTTGCGCGGTCTTGATAAATTCGCCGTCGTAACGGTAGGGATCATTGGCGTCCTTGGTCACACCCGCGAATACATAGGCCTTGTCACGGAAATATAGCACGGTGAAGCGCGCCAATCGCGGCCCCACCTGGGTACGGGTCGTGGCGAGCGCGGTGTAGCCCTCACCCCCGGGATACTCGAAGACCTCGCCTTGTTGCAGGCGACCGAGCTTGAGTTTGCGGAGCATGAATTGCCGCGGCGAAAGATTCGGGATGAGGGCCTCCGTCCCTATCTGCAGGACGGCATTGCCGACCGGCGGCTGCGCGACCAACTGATTGGGCAGATTCTCCACCCTCCAACCCTCGGGGAAGGTGAGCGCAAAACCCAGTTCGCCGTGATAAAACTCATTGCCGCGGCGCACCCCTTCGCGCACGCTGTCGCCGAAAGTCAGTCCGTCCAGGTGTTTGATAAATTCCGCGCGATTGACAGTGCGGGCGCCTGAGTTCTCCAGTTCGCCGGCCTTGGCGACCACCTGTTGCAAGCGGGTGTCGTTATCGGGGTGACTCACGAACAGGCCATGATACACGCGCGGTTGCCGCCCCTCCTCCTGCGCCAACTGCCTCTCGAAGGTCTCCTGATTCTTGAGCACCCTCAGTACATCAATCAGCGCCTGCGCATCATAGCCGCTGCGCGCGATAAACTCCGCGCCCAGCCGGTCGGCCTCCAATTCGTACTCGCGCCCGTAGCCGCTCAACACCGCGCCACCCAGCACATTGAAGAGCTGCTGCGCGCCCTGGTTGCGCAACTGCGGGACAAAGATCGAACCCAGTATATAGCCGAGATTGGCCGCGGCCGATGCGGTTTGCTGGCGGGCGATGTGGTGCGCGGTGACGTGGCCGATCTCATGACCCAACACACCGGCGAGCTCCGCCTCGGAGTTGAGATAGGCGAGCAGGCCGCGGGTGATAAAGATGTCGCCGCTAGGCAGGGTGAAGGCATTGACATCAGCGGAGTCGAGCACGATAAAACGGTACTCACGATTCGGCTCATCGCTGTGCTGCGCCACCCGCTCACCCACCTTCTGCACATAGGCTTGCAGTTCGCTGTCGCCGTAGTAACCGAAGTGCTTGATGACCTCTTCGGTGTCGTCGGCGCGGGCCATGCCCGCAATACCTGAAAGACACACGGCAAACAGGGCTGTCGCCCACCATTTATAGCTTAAACTCGGGGAATGTAGCATATCGCGTTGGACACTGGCCTTATAGAATAGTGCGGCGAAGAGGTTAAGAGTGAGGGGTGAGGAGTGAGGGGAAACAGTTTTTCCGCCTCACTCCTTACACCTCACGCATCACAGTTTTTTACGCCTTACCCCTCACGCCTCACAGCCTCAGCCCCTAATCCCCAGGGACTCGTTGCAGGGCCACGGGGTGGCGCACATGCAGCGTCCAGCCGGACGACCCCTTAGCCACTAGCCGCCCGCGCACCAGCACCTGCCCATGAAGCAAACGGCGGGGATCGTTCGCACCAAAGTAAACAAGGTCGCGCCGGTCCACACGCACGCTGACATTACCGGTAAGCTTGAGCCAAAGAGACTTGGCGCTCTCTTCCACCTCGAGCACGCGGCCCCTGACGAGACGCACCCCTTCGGTACCGGGCGCGAGATCCGTCGTGTCAGTCACCTGGTATTCGGCCCGCGCCCACAGACCGTTGCGCGCGTCACGGGCACGCTGCTCCGCCGTGATGTAGCAATTCATATTCCACACATTGGGTGGTACGATAAACAGCGTCGCCAAGCCGCGTTCCAATAACCAAACCTCTACGCTGCGACCGTCTTGCAAAAAGAGATGGGCGAGCGCACGTTGATAATGATCCCGGGGTTCCGCGTCAAGGCGCAAACCGATGGTTGTCTGATCGGCAAGCAGTTTACGCAGATTCGCCGCCGCCTCTTCGGCGAGCGGCTCGGCGGGCCGGCCATCGCGGCTGAGTTCAGGGGTGTCTATGCCGATCAGCCGGAGTTTGCGTCCGTCACTGAGTATGACGGTATCGCCGTCATGAACATGCGCGACGCGGGCGCGCTCATTGATCCGGTCGGCGCTACAGCTTGCCGCCTGCGCGAGCAGCGGCAGGACAGCGAGCAGGGCGGCGAGAAGCCACCGCAACGTGGAAGAAAAGTGTGTGCTGTTGGAAGCTATTTTTTCAGGCCGTACTTCTGGCGGAACTTGTCCACCCGGCCACCGGTATCCAGGGTTTTGTGCTTGCCGGTATAAAAAGGATGACAACTGGAGCATACGTCGAGGTGCAGGTCTTTCTCGGCCGTAGAACGGGTCTTAAAGGTATTTCCGCAGCTACACGTGACGGTGATCTCGTTATAGGCGGGGTGGATGTCCAGCTTCATGATGAACCTCTTAACTAGCAAACTGTTTATTTTACCGGAGTGCATGGGTTGCCCGCAAGCAAGGAACGGTTTAGTTTCAACCTGCGGACGGGCCGCGAAACGGCAACACCGTGGCCTTGCGGCGCAGATCCGCCTTCGGCTTGGCGTAGCGCAGGATCTGCAAGGTCTCATGCAAGCCGCCTTCACCCATCACCGAGTCCCACATCATGCTGGACAAACGGATACACGCCGCCAATGGGGTGGGCGCCCGTTCCCGCACCTGGTCTATGCGCCACTGCAAGCGGCGCAGCCGCGGTTGCCGCTCTTTATTAGAGCACCCGATCACCCTATCCACCAGGTCGGAGCGCTGCCTTTCAAAGGCATGCGGGTTGGTATTGGCCAACTCTGACCAAGCGTCGAAATCAATGTCCCAATCGAATGCGGATTGCATAAGGCGCACGCTTATATAGATGTACTATACTGCATACGATACTAGAAGAAACAGCACGTAGCCATTGTACTTTTGTCCAATCTTTGCGGAAGATATCCCCCGGCACGATTGCTGCGCGTAAACCACTCATCCCTTAGGAACTCCTATGGCCGTAAAACCCCCTATCCGCTCATTCAAGTACGACACGCTGGACATGGACGTCGAGTCCATAAAGCGTTCGCTCGCCAACCGGCTGGAATACTCCGCCGGCAAGGACCTCTATACCGCGACCCAGCGTGACTGGTTCAACGTGCTGGCCTACGTGGTACGCGACCGCCTCATCGAGCGCTGGATGGCGACCATGCGCACCTACTATAGCAAGGATGCCAAGCGCGTGTATTACCTGTCGCTGGAATTTCTCACCGGCCGCATGCTGGTCAACAGCCTGCTCAACCTGGGGATACTTGAAGAGTGTGAGCAGGCCCTGCACGATATCGGCCTTAACCTGCACGACATCATTGATCTCGAACCGGAGCCCGCACTCGGCAACGGCGGCCTCGGCCGTCTGGCCGCCTGCTTTCTCGATTCCATGGCGACGCTGGGTTTGCCGGGTTACGGCTATGGCATCCGTTATGAATACGGCATGTTCACCCAGTGCATCGAGAACGGCCAGCAGGTGGAACACCCGGACAACTGGCTGCGTTACGGCAATCCCTGGGAATTTGCCCGGCCGGAGATTCTCTATCCCGTCAACTTTTACGGACGCGTGATCGAATACGGCGACGAACACGGCCGCCTGCACCACCATTGGGTGGACGCCGAAGAGGTGCTGGCGATGGCCTACGACATGCCGGTGCCGGGCTATGGCGTCAACACCGTGAATAATCTACGTTTGTGGGCCAGCAAGGCCTCGCGCGACTTCGACCTCAAGTATTTCAATGACGGCAATTACATCAAGGCGGTCGAGGACAAAAACGCCTCGGAGATGCTCTCCAAGGTCCTCTACCCGGACGACACCACCTCGATGGGGCGCGAACTGCGCCTCAAGCAGGAATACTTTTTTGTCTCCGCCGCGCTCCAGGACATCGTATCGCGCTTCCACAAGACCCACGAGTCTATCGAAGAATTACCAGATCATGTAGCTATTCAGCTCAACGACACGCACCCCGCCATCGCCATTCCCGAATTGATGCGGCTGTTGATGGACAAGCACCAGTTGGAGTGGAAATCCGCCTGGGACATTACCCAGCGCGTCTTCTCATATACCAACCACACGCTGCTGCCGGAGGCGATGGAAACCTGGCCGGTGCGCTTGATCGGGGCGGTGCTGCCGCGCCACCTGCAGATCATCTACGAGATCAATCAGCACTTCATGAAAGACGTCGTACATCAATATCCCGGCGGCTTCGATCTCATGCGGCGCATGTCCATCATTGATGAAGACAACGGCAGGCGCGTGCGCATGGCGCATCTCGCCATCGTCGGCAGCCACAAGGTCAACGGCGTGGCAGCCTTGCACACGCATCTGCTCAAGACCACGACCTTTGCCGATTTCGAGCACTTTTTCCCCGGGCGCATCGTGAACAAGACAAACGGCATCACCCCGCGGCTGTGGCTTAATCAGGCCAATCGGGGGCTGGCGAGTCTGATTTCATCGCGCATCGGCAGCGGCTGGATCACCCGGCTTGACGAGCTGAAAAAACTGCAGCCGCTGGCGGAGGATGAGGACTTTAGAAATCAATTTCTGGCGGTAAAACGCACCAACAAACGGCACCTCACCGAGATCATCAAGCATCACATGGGCATTGATCTCAATGTGGACTCGCTGTTCGACGTGCAGGTCAAGCGCATCCACGAATATAAGCGTCAGTTGCTCAACGTTCTGCATGTGGTGACGCTTTACAACCGCATCCGCAGCGGCGCCCACCCTGACGCCGTGCCGCGCACGGTCATCTTCGGCGGCAAGGCGGCGCCTGCCTATTTGACGGCCAAGCTCATTATCAAACTTATCAACGACGTGGCCGACGTCATCAACAACGACCCCACCGTGGAAG
>JAYUCX010000137.1:0-7535 GCA_043740145.1 Gammaproteobacteria bacterium | reverse complement strand
GCACGGTGCAGACTCCTGCTTTCATGCCCGTGGGCACCTATGGCACGGTGAAGGCGATGACGCCGGAGGAGCTGGTTGAGATCGGGGCCGAGATCATTTTGGGCAACACCTTTCACCTCATGCTGCGCCCCGGCGTTGAGGTGATCGCCGCACACGGGGATCTGCATGACTTTATGCACTGGAAGGGCCCCATCCTCACCGATTCAGGCGGTTACCAGGTGTTCAGCCTGGGGGCGAGACGCGACGCACAGGGAGGTGCTAGTGTCGCGGGAGGCAGGAGGCCGGGAGCGACCAAGATCTCCGAAGAAGGTGTCAGTTTCCGCTCGCCGGTTAACGGCGATCCCGTCTTTCTCGACCCGGAACGCTCCATGGCCGTGCAGCGCGCCTTGGGGGCCGACATCGTGATGGTGTTCGATGAGTGCACGCCTTATCCGGCGAGCGAAGAACAGGCGCGCGACTCGATGGAGCTGTCGTTGCGCTGGGCGGCGCGCAGCAAGCAGGCGCACGGCGATAATCCGGCGGCCCTGTTTGGCATCGTGCAAGGCGGGATGTATGACGATCTGCGTCAGCGCTCCCTGCAGGGCCTGATGGAGCTTGGCTTTGACGGCTACGCCATCGGCGGCCTGTCGGTGGGTGAACCCAAGGCAGAGAGGATGCAGGTCTTACAAACCCTCTTGCCGCAGATGCCGATGGATAAACCGCGCTATTTGATGGGGGTAGGCACGCCCGAGGACATCGTCGGCGCGGTGCAGTTGGGCATAGATATGTTTGACTGCGTGCTGCCCACGCGCAACGCCCGCAATGGCCACCTGTTTGTGCACGGCGGCGAGATCCGCATCCGCAACAGCCAGTATCAATACGACACCCGCCCGCTGGACGAGACCTGCCCCTGTTATACCTGCCGCAACTACAGCCGCGCGTACCTGCGCCACCTGGATAGATCTCATGAGATCCTGGGCGCAAGGCTTAATACTATCCATAATCTCTATTACTACCAGTCCTTGATGCGCGGCTTGCGGGAGGCCATCGGCCGGGGCACATTGGCGGATTTTGTCGCCGGGTTTTACGCAAAACGCGCGCAAAACCCCGTTGCTATGTCATAATCAACGGCTAATTTATGACAAGAAGGAAAACCCCATGAGTCTGTTTATCTCCGATGCCTGGGCGCAGGCCGCACCCGCCGCCGGCCCCGAGGCGATGTTGACGAGCTTTTTGCCGCTGATTGTCATCTTCGCACTGTTTTATTTCCTGCTGATCCGCCCGCAAATGAAGCGCGCCAAGGAACACAAGATGCTGGTGGCGGCTCTGAGCAAGGACGATGAGGTGGTCACCAGCGGCGGTCTGCTGGGGCGCGTGACACAGGTGGGGGAGGACTTTATCGTCCTCGAGGTGGCGCCCAATGTCCAGGTCAAGGTGCAAAGGCATGCGGTGTCGGGCGTGATGCCGAAAGGGACGATTAAGTCCGTATAACCTCTGGCCGCTCTGAGACTTAACCCATGATTAATCAGTACCCGTTGTGGAAGTACCTGCTGGTCTTGATTCTTGTTGTTGCGGGGGCGCTCTATTCCGTGCCCAATCTGTATGGCGAGGACCCGGCCCTGCAGGTAAGCCCCACCCGCGCCACACGGGTGGATAGCGCGACCCTCGCTAGGGTACAGGATCTCCTCAAGCAGGATGCGCTCAGCTATAAATCCATCGTTCTCGATACGCACGGGCTGCTGGTGCGCTTTGCCGATACCGAGACGCAACTAAAGGCCAAAGACAAGGTCAGGGGGGCCCTGGGCAATGACTACGTGGTCGCCTTGAATCTTGCCCCCAGCACCCCGCGTTGGCTCACGGCTATCAATGCCTTGCCCATGTACCTCGGCCTGGATTTGCGCGGTGGCGTGCACTTCCTGATGGAGGTGGATATGGAGGCCGCCGTCAAACAGTCCGAAGAGCGTTATGCGGGCGATCTGCGCACCCTGTTCCGCGATAAAAAATTGCGTTATGTGACGATCACGCGCACCAACAAGGGTGTAGAGGTCAAATTCCGTACCCGTGAGGAACGCGACCAGGCGCGCGATGCCGCGCATAAGGAATATAGCAATTTGGCGCTCAAAGAAGAGGACAGCGGCAACGATTATTATCTCTACGCCACCTTGAGCGAGGCCGACCAGCGCGAGGTGCGCAAACTCGCCCTGCAACAAAATATCACTACGCTGCGCAACCGCGTGAATGAACTGGGCGTGTCCGAGCCTGTGATCCAGCAACAAGGCCAGGACAGGGTGGTCGTGCAGCTCCCCGGCGTGCAGGATACCGCGCGCGCCAAGGAGATCCTGGGCGCCACCGCCACTTTGGAGTTTCGCATGGTGGATGAGGGGCACAGCGTCGAAGACGCGGTCGCCGGGCGTGTGCCCGCGGGTGCGCGGCTCTACAAAAAGCGTGAGGGCGGCCAGGTTCTACTGAAGAATCAGGTCATACTCACCGGCGATTACATCACCGATGCCGCATCCGGCATCGAGCAGCGCAACGGCAGTCCGGCGGTGTTCATCACCCTGGATGGCAAGGGCGCCGCTATGTTCAGTAATGCCACCAAGGAGAACGTCGGTAAGGCGATGGGCGTCGTGTTTATCGAAAACAAGACCGAGACGCGCACCGTGGACGGCAAACAGGAAAAGGTGAGGAGCAAGGTCGAGGAGGTCATCAACGTCGCAGTGATTCAGGAACAGCTCGGCAAACGCTTCCAGATCACCGGTCTGGACAGCACCACTGAGGCGCGCAATCTCGCGCTGCTGCTGCGCGCTGGCGCGCTCGCCGCACCGCTTGAGATCATTGAGGAGCGCACGGTCGGCCCCAGCCTGGGTGCCGAAAACATCACCAAGGGCTTCAATTCCACGCTCATCGGGTTCGCGGCCATCGCGCTGTTCATGACGATTTACTATTACTTCTTCGGCGTGATCGCCAGCGTCGCGCTCGCCGTCAACGTGCTGTTGCTGATCGCCGTGCTGTCTCTGCTACAGGCGACGCTCACCTTGCCCGGTATCGCCGGTATTGCGCTTACCGTCGGCATGGCGATAGACGCCAACGTGCTTATCTTCGAGCGTATCCGCGAGGAACTGCGCAACGGCAACAGCCCGCAAGCCAGTATCCATGCCGGCTATGACCGCGCCTTCGATACCATCGTGGACTCCAACATCACCACGCTGATTGCGGGTTTTGCGCTGTTCATGCTCGGCTCCGGCCCGGTACGCGGTTTCGCCGTGACCCTGTGCATCGGTATTCTCACCTCCATGTTCAGCGCCGTGATGGTGTCGCGCGCCGTAGTCAATTTGCTGTACGGCGGGCGGCGTAAGCTCGCCAAGCTCAGTATATAAAGAGGGCTAGACATGGAATTTTTTAGAATCAAGCACGACATCCCGTTCATGAGCTACGCCCGGCTCACCGCGGTGATTTCAGCACTCACCTTTCTTGCCGCCGTAGTATTCCTTATCGTGCGGGGTCTCAACCTCAGCATCGAGTTTACCGGCGGTACACTCGTCGAGGTGCGCTATCCCCACGCTGCGGAATTGCAAAAAATCCGCGCCGAGCTGACGGACGGCGGTTTTCATGACGCCTCTGTCCAAAACTTCGGTACCGCACAAGATGTGATGATACGGCTCCCCGCTAAAAAAGGTGTCAGCAGTGCAAAACTCAGCGAGGATATCCTGTCGAACTTGCGCCGGCAGGATAGTGGCGTCGAATTGCGGCGTGTCGAGTTTGTTGGCCCCCAGGTCGGCGAGGAACTCATCAACGACGGCGGGCTGGCGCTGATCCTGGTCTCGATAGGCATCATGCTCTATCTCGCCATCCGCTTCGAATGGCGCTTTGCAGTCGGCGCTATCGTCGCCACCGCGCACGACGTAGTGATTGTTTTGGGTCTGTTTGCGCTGTTTCAGTGGGAGTTTTCGCTCACCGTGCTGGCGGCGGTGCTGGCGATCCTAGGCTATTCGGTGAACGACACCGTGGTGGTGTTTGACCGGATACGTGAAAACTTCCGCAAGATGCGCAAAGGCACTATCGCGGAGATTATAGACAACGCCATCACCCGCACCTTGAGCCGTACCATCATGACGCACGTCACCACCCAGCTCATGGTGTTCTCCATGCTATTCCTGGGCGGAGAGGTGCTGTTTTACTTCGCGCTCGCGCTCACCATCGGCATCGTGGTCGGCACCTATTCATCGGTGCTGGTGGCAAGCCCCATCGTCATGTGGCTCGGCATCTCGCGCGCCGACCTGGTGCCGGTCAAGAAAGAGGGCGAGGTGGACCAGCGGCCTTGATCCCGCCTGCAAGCCCAACCGTTACGGGACTTCCTCATACCTGTATTCAGGGAGAAACTCTAAGCCTCACCCTGCGTTTTTAAGTTACCGATTTGCGTCTTCGACCCCGTCCTGCGGATCTTTATCCGCCGTCGTGGCGAGACGGCGCATTTGCTCAGCGCCGATACACATCAAGGCGGTTTATTCTTCTCGTGGTTGCCGCGCGGTGACTATTCATTCAACTATAGCCACAGGCTTCCCTTTCCGGAAGGCGACTATGAGCTGGGAATCGCCTGGGGTAGCGTGAGGGAGGTTCGTGATCCGGATATTCTGCATCCCTTTCGTATTCTGGCGGGCGCAGCGGATGTATCAGCGGAAAACTCTTCTAACAGGTTGTTGAAAAAGCCCGTCCATGGGCTTTTTCAACTCGCAAAGTAAAAAATGCGATTTTTTCTTTTCTTCATTTTTCAAGCACGTAAACCGCGCTTGAAAAATGCCGGGCCATCCATGGCCCGATTAGCAGCCTGTTTTTCAACAGGCTGCTAATCCCGCCTCCAGTGTAGGATAAAGCAGTGTCACACCCAGTTCTTCGCGCAATCGGCGATTGTCCATGCGGCGCGATTCGTTGAGATAGGAAAGCATCTCCGGGCTGAGGGTTCGCTGCGCCTCGGACAGGCTAATTTGCGGCGGCCTGGGAAGCCCCAGACGATCAGCCACCGCATTGAAATAATCACTCGTGGTACTGTACTCACCGTCACAGACATTATAGATCCTGCGGTTCGCTCCGCGTTCCGCTGCCGCTACACAGACCTGCCCGAGATCATCGGCATGGATACGGTTGGTGTAGGACGCCTCTTCTCTTCGCACCACGGGCTGACCTTGTTTGATGCGCTCAATCGGTAGTCGTCCAGGGCCATAAATGCCGCCCACACGCAAAATCACCACCGGTACGTCCTGTACACGCCCCCAGTCGAGTAGGGCGGCCTCGACGGCGAGGCGCGCCTTGGCCCGCAGTGTCCGTGGGTTGGGCGGTGTGTCTTCGTTGACCCAGCCGCCTTGATGATCGCCATAGACGCCGCTGGTGCTCAGGTAAACGATTTTGTGAGGGAGATCGTCCGGGGATATCGCGTCGAGAAAATGCTCCATGCGCGGGTCGGCGCTGCCTCCCTCCGGCGGCGGGGCGAAGTAATAAATCAGGGCGTTGTGAGTCGGCAGGGCGATCAGCGAGCGGACATCGTCGAGATCGCCGGGTACGGCGGTGATCCCTTTCGCTTCCAGCCGCATCCGGTTCGCCGTGCTACGGGCAAGCCCGCTTACCGTAACACCGCGCGCCTGCCACAACTGCGCGACGCGCTCGCCGATGTCACCACAGCCGACGATGAACACACTACTAATCAAATTTCCTCTCCAAGCCAAAATATAAGATAATAACGCACTTTACATCCCATTAAGATCTGATATGAGCTTCAACGTATTAGTAAAGCCAAGTGGCCACGCGTTTAGTATGGAGGTAGGTGAGACCGTCCTCGATGGGGCGCTGCGGCACGGTTATACCTTTCCTTACGGTTGCCGCAACGGCAGTTGCGGCACCTGCAAGGGTATCGTACTGGAAGGCAGGGTGGACTATGGGGTGTTCGAGCACAAGGCGCTCAGCGCGGCGGAGATCGCTGCGGGCAGGGTGCTGTTTTGCCAGGCCACGCCGCTCGCTGATCTAACGGTAGAGGTGCAGGAGGTGTCCAGCGTCAAGGGTATCGTGGTCAAGATTTTACCCGCACGGGTGGCGAAGATCGAGCAGCTTGCGCACGATGTGGCGCGTGTTTATCTCAAACTGCCCGGCAATGAACGGCTGCAATTCCTGGCCGGCCAATACCTGGACATCCTGTTGCCCGGCGGGCGCCGGCGCAGCTTCTCCATCGCCAACGCTCCCCATGACGACGAGTTTATCGAGCTGCACATCCGCCAGATCGAGGGTGGACGTTTTACCGGCGAGATTTTTTCGAATCTCAAGGAAAAGGCCATCCTGCGCCTGCAGGGGCCGCTCGGTAACTTCTATCTGCGTGAGGATTCAGACCGGCCAATCATCTTCGCCGCGGGCGGCACCGGTTTTGGCCCGATCAAGGGCATCATCGAGCACGCCTTCGCGCTGGGAACGAGTCGTCCCTTGCACCTGTATTGGGGTGCGCACGTACGCAGTGATCTTTATCTACATTCGCTCGCGCTGAGTTGGGCCGGGAAATACACCCACTTCACCTATACCGCCGTGTTATCGCAGCCTATGGAGGAAGACCGTTGGCAAGGCCGCCGCGGCTATGTGCCGGACGCCATCGTGCACGACTTTCCCGATTTGAGCGGCTACGATCTTTACGCCAGCGGCCCACTGGTAATGGTGGAGGCGGTCCACAGAGCCGGTATTGACCACGGCCTCAAGCCGGAGAATTTCTACGCCGACCCATTTGAGTTTGCTAAAGACACTCCTGTTGCAGTCAAACAGGAATTAGGCTCATGACGCTTCAGGCCCGCCGGTCGAACTCGCGCATCAGCGGGAAATTTTCCACTGCGGCGAGTTTTTCGTTATTCCTATTGGATCGCGCAGGGAGTGGAATGGCGGGCTCCACGACGAGTTGCAGACCCTTGCGGTAATACTCCATCGCGGCGTCTTTCTCGTCCATCTGCTCGAGCAGGCCGGCAAGTTCCTTGTAGGCCTCCGGGCGTCCTCCCGCGCCTACGCTGGACTCGAGATAGCCGCGCGCCTTGCCCCATAGCCGGTTGCGCAGACTGAGGCGTCCCAAGGTCAGCAACAGCACCGGGTTCTTGGGGTGGGTTTTGAGCCAGCCCTCCGCGTGGGCAAGCTGCTTAGTCGGGTCAGAACCCTCAACCTGGCCGTAGAGGTGTACCAGCGGTTCACTCCACTGTTTTTTCAATGCTTCGCGCAACAGGGGTTCACTCTCTTTGCCTTCTCCATAGAGTCTGAGCTGTTGGATATAAGCCAAAAGAATATTTTCCTGCACCTGCAGGCGGCGGGGGATGTTTCCCCACACCTCGTGCAAGGCCTGCGAGTCCTGTGCGCGCGCTGCGACATGGAGCTGTCCGACATAGGCCTTGATTTCTAATTCATGCGCCTCGGTGTCGTTCACCACCTTTGCCTTGCGCAGCAGTGGCAGCAATTCAAGCAACTGCGCCCAGTCCTGCACCTCGAGGTAGACTCTCATCAGGAGCTTCAACACGTGGCTATGCTGTGGAGAGATCTGGCGCAGG
>JAYUCX010000136.1:0-7622 GCA_043740145.1 Gammaproteobacteria bacterium | reverse complement strand
CCCGCATCAACCCCAGTACCTCGCCGATGCTCATCGTGGGTGGCACGGTGATGGGTTCCTTGATGACGCCGCTTTCGAACTTCTTGACCATGCGCACCTGGCGCGCCTGCTCCTCGATGGTCATGTTCTTGTGCACAATGCCCACCCCGCCCTCCTGAGCGATGCTGATGGCTAGGCGGCCCTCGGTGACGGTGTCCATCGCTGCGGACAGCAACGGGATATTGAGGCGGATACTTCGTGTGAGTTGAGTCGTTAACTGGACCTGGGCAGGAAGCACCGTGGAGTGGGCCGGGACCAGCATTACATCATCAAAGGTGAGGGCGTCTTGAGCGACACGCATCGGACTATTCCGTGTAGGGATGATGCGTACATAGTATAGAGCTTTATCTCTCCGTGGTAAACCGGATGTATCGTTTCCGGCGGCTCTGATTTATCATCTGGCATGGATCACATATCTGTTCAGACCCTTCCTGAGAGGGAGATCTACACCATTTCGCGCCTCAACCAGGAGGTGCGTGCACTGCTGGAGGGCCATTTCCCGCTGCTCTGGGTTGAAGGTGAGATTTCCAATCTTGCCCGCCCTTCCTCCGGTCATCTGTATTTTGCCCTCAAGGACGAGCAGGCCCAGGTACGTTGCGCCATGTTCCGCCTGCGTAATCGGCAACTGGTCTTTATCCCTGACAACGGTATGCAGGTGCTGGTGCGGGCACGGGTGAGCCTGTACGAGGGCCGGGGCGAGTTTCAGCTTATCATCGAGGACATGGAGCAGGCGGGCGATGGCGCGCTGCGCCGCGCCTTTGAGTTACTCAAACAGCGTCTGGCCGCGCAAGGCCTGTTCGATGCCGCACATAAACGCCCCCTGCCCCGTTTGCCGCGGCGTATCGGTGTCATTACCTCGCCCACCGGGGCGGCGATCCGCGACATCTTGACGACGCTGCGCCGCCGCTTTCCCGCCATCCCGGTTTTGATCTATCCGGTTCCCGTACAAGGTGCGGGCGCGGCGGATAGGATCGCACGGGCGATCCGCCTCGCCTCGGAGAGGGCGGACTGTGATGTACTCATTGTGGCGCGCGGCGGCGGTTCTCTGGAAGACCTCTGGGCGTTTAACGAAGAGGCCGTAGCACGGGCCGTGTACGACAGCGCCATCCCCATCGTGGCTGGGATCGGGCATGAGACCGACATCACCATCGCCGACTTTGCCGCCGATCAGCGCGCCGCCACGCCGACCGCCGCTGCCGAACTGGTCAGCCCGGACGCAACGGAATGGATACAACAGTTTGTCCGTTACCAACGGCGGCTGGCCACACTGATGCAGACCCAGATCAAGTATCACCACCAAGCCCTGCATGGACTGGCGCAGCGGGTGCAACACCCTCGACAACTGCTGTTCAGACAGGCACAGCGTTTGGACGAGCTGGAGCAGCGTCTGCAGCATGCCCGGCGGGTGTTCTATCGGCATGCCGCTTCGCGTTTGGCGGAGCTCAAGGCACACCTGCAACGCCACAGTCCCATGCAGCGTCTCATCCAGGCTCATCTTGCCTGTGATCACCTGAGCCAACGTCTGCGTGCCTCGCTCAGCCTCCTTGTGGAACGGCGGCGCGGGCAACTGACCTCCGTCAGCCGCGCCCTGGATGCCGTAAGCCCCCTGGCGACTCTCAGCCGCGGCTATGCCATTATTAAACGCCTGCCCGATGGCCGCTTAGTGCGTACGGCCAGGGATGTCGCTGTCGGCGATCACATTGAAGCAAGATTGGCGCAGGGGAGTCTTCTGTGCAGTGTTGATAAAATACATGAAAAATAGATTATTACTTATTATTTTTACTATATTTTATTATATAACAAGCCACGCGGATACGCTGCCGCAAACCAGCCCTGTGCCGGGTGGTGTGGCAGTCATACCCCTTGCACTCAAGAGTCAGACCCCTCCCCTCGTCCGCTACGAACAGAAACGGGTCATGGTGATGCGTACTGAGGGGCGCTGGCAGGCGGTCGTCGGCATCCCTTTGGGTGCACAGCCTGGCATCCATCACCTGGAGGTCGCAGCGGCCAAAAAGACCCGCAGGATTCCCTTCACTGTTAAGGATAAACAGTACGCGACCCAGCGTCTCACCATAACGGACCGGCGCAAGGTGGAACCCACCCCGGAAGACCTGGCGCGCATTGAGCAGGAGAATAAAAAGATCGGCGCTGCGCTGGCCACCTGGAGCGACGCCGGCGTAATCCCGGCCGGCTTCCCGCTGCCGGTGGTTGACGGCCGACCCAGCAACAGCTTCGGCATGCGCCGCATTTTCAATGGCCAGGCGCGCAAACCTCATAGCGGGATGGACATCTCCGCCGATAGCGGCACCCCCGTGTTATCCCCGGCGCCGGGAACCGTTATCATGACCGGCGATTACTTTTTTACCGGCAACAGCGTTTTTGTGGACCACGGTCAGGGCCTAATCACGATATACTGCCATCTCGATCAGATTCAGGTCCAGCCTGGCCAGGCCCTTGAACGTGGCGACCGCATCGGCAAGGTAGGCATGACCGGCCGCGCCACCGGACCGCATCTGCACTGGGGGGTGACCCTGAATCAGGTGTCGGTGGATCCTGCATTATTCTTACAAGGCTACGGCGAAGTGTCTGGCCAGTAGCCGCCGCTACATGAACCATTCTGGCATGTTGTTTGCCTCTAGTTTATGTAATAATAATCACGTTATTGATAATAATATATAAGAAATTCATGACCGACAATTACTCATCTTGGCGCAGCCTGACCGGGGTTTTGGCTGTTACCCTTGGTCTGCTATCGGGCTGTGCGACGCTACAAAGCACCGAGGAAGACCGCGATCCCTTGGAGGGCATCAATCGGGCGGTATACAGCTTTAATGAAAATGTAGACAAGGCGGTCGTCAAACCTCTTGCCACCGTGTACCACGACGCCATTCCGGAATTCGTCAGGACGGGCGTGGCGAATTTCTTCGGTAATCTCGCTTATCCCATCGTGATAGTGAATGACATGCTGCAAGGAAAAATCACCCAGGGATTGGACGATACGAGCCGCTTCATGACGAACTCCACTTTCGGCCTGCTGGGCTTCCTGGATGTCGCCACACCCGCGGGCATGCCGGCACATAACGAGGACTTCGGACAAACCTTAGGGGTTTGGGGTTTCGGCGAGGGCGTTTATATCGTGCTACCGTTCCTTGGGCCGAGCAACTTGCGTGACTCAGTGGGACTGGCGGCCGATTACCAGATGGACATACTGAATTACCACAGCGATATGAGTCAACGCAACGTCGCGCGAGGAGTCAGAGTTGTAGATGCGCGCTCGCATCTGCTCGGCGCGAGTCGGGTCTTCGAAGAGGCCGCAGCGTTCGATCCCTACGGCTTCACCCGCGAGGCCTATCGTCAGCGGCGCGCGAATCTGATTAGAGATAACGGCGGCGACACGCCAGCGGATGAATTCTTTGAAGAAGAACCTCCAAATGCGGTGAGGAGTAAGGAGTGAGGAGTGAGGGAACAGCATTTTGCGCCTCACGCCTCACACCTAACGCCTCACATCTAGCCCCTATGCCTCATCAGCCGTTTGCGTTTTGTGCGCTGACGTTCCGTAAGAACATTCTTACGTCCTTTATATGGATTCTCGCCTGACTTGAATTCCACCCTCACCGGCGTGCCTTCCAACCCAAGCGTATCACGCAAGCTGTTGGCGAGATAGCGCCGGTAGGATTCCGGCACATCTTCTGTTTGATTACCGTGGATGACCACCAACGGCGGATTGTGACCACCTTGGTGCGCATAACGCAGCTTGATGCGCCGTCCGCGCACCAGCGGCGGCGGATGGGCAGCCACCACCTTTTCCAAAATACGAGAGAGTTGCGGAGTAGAAAGTTTTTTACTGGCCGAGACATAGGCCCTGTCCACCGAACCGAACAAATTGACCACGCCCGTGCCGCGCAACGCAGAAATAAAATGGATCTTGGCAAAATCCAAGAACGACAATTTGCGATCCAGTTCCTGCTTCACGCGGCTGCGTTGCTCAAGGTCCAGCCCATCCCATTTATTGACGGCGAGCACCAGCGCCCTCCCCTCTTCCCACACAAAGCCCAGCAAACTTGCGTCTTGATCGGTAATGCCTTGTTGGGCATCCAGCACCAGAATCACCACGTGTGCATCTGCAATCGCCTGCAGCGTTTTAATCACGCTGAATTTTTCCACCGCTTCGATGACCTTACCGCGCCGCCGCACGCCTGCGGTATCAATCAGCGTGTAGTGTTTCCCCTTATGCTCAAAGGGAACATAAATGCTGTCGCGCGTGGTGCCCGGCTGATCAAAGGCCAATACGCGCTCTTCGCCCAGCATCCGATTCATCAGTGTGGACTTACCCACATTGGGACGGCCGACGACAGCGACCTTGATCCCCGGCGGCGCTTCTTCTTCGACTTCATCAGGTTGTGGCAGGCCGGGTGTAGCCAGCACCGCATTCATGAGTTCCGTCACGCCTTCGCCGTGCGCGGCGGATATGGCATGAGGATCGCCCAAACCCAGGCGGTGGAATTCCGCTCCGGCCAGAGCAGTGTTGAGCCCTTCGGTTTTATTCACCACCAAAAAAATAGGCCGGCCCAAACGGCGCAACTTCGCAGCCAATGACTCATCTTCCGCAGTCATGCCTGCGCGGCCATCCACCAGAAACAGCGTAGCATCCGCCTCGCGCACCGCAAGCAATGATTGCTGAATAACCAATGCCTCCAGCCCCTCTTTTGTCTCACCCAAACCGCCCGTGTCTATCACCAGACATGAGCGGCCGTCGAGTTCAGCGCTGCCGTACTGACGATCGCGGGTGAGACCGGGAAAATCAGCCACCAATGCCTCGCGCGAACGCGTGAGGCGATTAAACAATGTGGACTTACCGACGTTAGGCCGGCCCACCAAAGCGATGACGGGTTTCATGGTATGTTACTTTATCAGTGGGATTTCGAAATTGGGCTGGGATATTGATATACTAAATACTGCTTCTAAGCAAATGGAGACTGAAGTCATACCAGGAGGTCAATCATGCCTATAGAGCAAGCGCCTATCATTTCACAGTGGTACAAACATCTCGATAAAGGTTACAAGTTTCAGGTGACGGCCGTGGATGAGGATGAAGGAACCGTCGAACTCCAGCACTTTGACGGTGATTTAGAAGAAATAGATATAGATAGTTGGCATGCTATGGACATCGAGCCCATTGAGCCGCCTGAGGACTGGACCGGGCCGATGGACAATATCGAACGCGACGACCTCGGTTATTCTGAAACCGATATGACGGGGAAAGATTGGGCGGAGCCGCTTCGCGAAGGGGGCCTCGACTATAAACCAGAACCGGGCGAAGACTCCGAAGGGGAGGGAGGCGAAGGCCCTGGGCGTTGATGATTTGGCGAAATGCCGGTTAGCTCAGGTTTTACTAAGGTGTTCGTCAAGGAGTTTAAGCAGCCGGTCCGGCGGGACGTAACCGGGTAATAAACTGCCGTCTTCAAGCACCAGGGTCGGCGTTCCACTGACTCCGATCTTTTTACCGAGTTCAAATTCCTGCTTGACGGGATTCGGGCAGGTCTTCGCCTCGACAGGCCTATCTGCTTTGGCGTCGGTCATGGCCTGATTGCGATCCTTGGCGCACCACACCGAGACGGCCTTATCGTAAGAAGGCGAATCTATCCCGGTGCGCGGGTAGGCCAGGTAACGCACCTTGATACCCAGTTGATTGTATTGGGCGATCTCGCCGTGCATCTTCCTGCAATAGCCGCAGTCAATATCCGTAAAAACGGTAATGGTGTGTTTGACCTGTTTCGGCTCAAATACGATCATGTTGCCCACCGGCACCGTACTCAACAACTTGAGCCGAGCCTGACCACGCCTGTCCTCGGTGAGATTTTTTTCTGTGTTCAGGTCTACTACATCTCCCTGCAACATGTAGCGGCCATCCTTCGAGATATAGAAAATCATCGTGCCGTAGGTGACTTCAAAATAACCGGGGATGGGAGATAAACCGATGCTGTCCGGTTTTTGGTCGGGCAGCAGTTCGGCGAGCCGCTTGTTGATGTCAACATTGTCTTCGGCAACCGCTAGAACAGATAAGCCTAACAACGCGGCCAGTACCATGAAACGTAATTTACTCATAAGCTTCTCCACGTTGTTAATCGTTAATCACGAAAGTTAATACATTGTAGCGGAAGTCCAACCTTGGCGTTGCGCAGCAGGGCAATGACGTCTTGCAGATCGTCCCGTTTTTTGCCGGTGACGCGCACCTGTTCTCCCTGAATTGCGGTCTGTACCTTGAGCTTACTGTCCTTGATTAACCGACTGACCTTTTTGGCCGTCTCGGCATCAATCCCTTCCCGGAGGGTATTCTTTTGCAGCGCCTTGGAACCGCTCGCCTCGATCTTGCCTTCCTCAAGGCATTCCAGATCTATACCACGTTTGACCAGTTTGCCACGCAAAATATCCATAATCTGTTTTATTTGAAACTCGTTGTCGGCATGCAGGGTGAGCACATTTTTGGCCTGCTCGACCTTGGCGCCGGTGCCTTTAAAATCAAAGCGTGTCGAGATCTCGCGGTTGGTCTGATCCACCGCATTGGTGAGTTCGTGCATGTTGATTTCAGAGACGATGTCGAAGGAAGGCATGGGTTCAGACCTGTATCACCCACGAGGGTGGTGGTGCGCATGTAAATCTTTCAAGCGCTCTCGTGCAATATGAGTATAAATTTGTGTGGTGGATAAGTCACTGTGTCCGAGCAGCAGTTGTACCACGCGCAGGTCGGCGCCGTGGTTGAGCAGGTGGGTCGCGAAGGCATGCCTCAGGGTGTGAGGCGAGAGGTGTTTGGTGATTCCCGCTCGCTGCGTATAATGACGGATGCGATACCAGAAGGCCTGGCGCGATAGCGCCTCGCCCTGCCGGCCTGGGAAGAGCATCGAACTGGTATGCCCGCGCGCGAGTTCCGGGCGCGCCGTCTGCACGTAGCGCTCCAACCACGCCGCAGCCTCTTCGCCGAACGGCACCAGGCGCTCTTTATTACCTTTGCCTATAATGCGTACTACACCCTGACGCAGATTGACCTGGCTGAATGTGAGCGAGACCAGTTCCGTGACCCGCAGGCCGCAGGCATACAGCAACTCCAGCATGGCCCGGTCACGCAGACCTAGCGAACCTTCTATCTCCGGCACCGCCAGCAAGGACTCGACTTCTTGCTCGGTCAATAATGTCGGCAACGGGCGGCCCAATTTGGGGGCGGCAATGCGCACACTGGGGTCTGCCGTAATCTTGCCCTCGCGCATCAGATATTGGTAAAAGCGGCGCAGTGCAGAAAGCAAGCGTGCGGTGGAACGGGGACTGAAGGCGCTGCGCGTGCGGGCAGCGAGATAGTCCAGTAAATCCGCGCGCTGTGCATGGAGTAGATCTATGTTACGGCTGTTTAGCCAGCCCGCCAGGATTTGCAGATCGCTGCGGTAGGCGCTACGGGTATGCTCACTCAGTCCGCGTTCCAGCCACAGTGCATCTATCACAGTAACAATGAGCTGCGTGTCGCCACCGTGTGCGACAGCATCAGGTACGCGACTCATGCTCCAGCAGCCGGCGCTTGATGCCGACTGAGGACC
>JAYUCX010000135.1:0-7631 GCA_043740145.1 Gammaproteobacteria bacterium | reverse complement strand
TTTGTGCTGGAGGGAAAGGGCAAACGCGAACCGGTCGCCTCGATGCCCGGTATCGAACGGGTGAGCATTGACGAGCTGCTGAAAGAGGCGGCCGAACTGGTGGAGTTGGGCATCCCCGCGGTGGCGCTGTTTCCGGTCACGCCTGCGGAGAAAAAATCGCTGGATGCGAAAGAGGCCTGGAACCCGGAAGGTCTTGCCCAGCGTACGGTGCGGGCGCTCAAAAAGGAATTTCCGCAGCTCGGTGTCATCACCGATGTTGCGTTGGATCCGTTTACGACACACGGCCAGGATGGGCTGATTGATGATACGGGCTATGTGCTGAACGACGAGACGGTGGCCGTGCTGGTGAAACAGGCACTGTCTCATGCCGAGGCGGGGGCGGACATTGTAGCGCCTTCGGACATGATGGACGGCCGCATCGGTGCGATCCGTAATGCACTGGAGTCCGCAGGCCATATCCACACCCGCATCCTGGCCTATAGCGCCAAGTACGCCTCCAGCTTTTACGGCCCGTTCCGCGATGCGGTGGGTTCGGCGGCGAATCTGGGCGCGGGCAATAAATACAGCTATCAAATGGACCCGGCCAACAGCGACGAGGCGCTATGGGAAGTGGCGCTCGATCTCGAAGAGGGCGCGGACATGGTGATGATAAAACCGGGCATGCCTTATCTAGACATCGTGCGCCGGGTCAAAGATCAATTCGGCGCGCCGATTTTCGTCTATCAGGTGAGCGGCGAGTATGCGATGCTGATGGCCGCCGCGCAGAATGGCTGGCTGGATGAGAAAGCGGTAGTGATGGAGTCGCTGCTCTCTATAAAGCGCGCCGGTGCGGACGGCATCTTGACTTATTTCGCCAAGCGAGCGGCGCAGTGGTTGAGGGGGGCTGTCATATCCCTGTAACAAATCCTTCATATCATCATGTGATGGCTGATATAGATCTAAAACAACCCGAGTTCTACATCAACCGTGAACTCAGCCTGCTGGAATTCAACAAGCGCGTCTTGGAGCAGTCCATTGATGTGAGCATCCCGCTGCTGGAGCGGCTGCGGTTTCTGTGCATTTGCAGCACCAATCTCGACGAGTTTTTCGAGATCCGCGTCGCGGGTCTGAAGCAGCAAGTGATGTACGGGGCGGTGCAGGCCGGGCCGGACAACATCGGTCCGGCGGAGGCGCTCAAACGCATCAGTGAAGCGGCGCACCGCTTGGTCGCCGAGCAGTACCGCTTGCTCAACGAGACTATCATCCCCGAATTGGCGAAGGAGAATATCCGCTTTGTGCGGCGCACGCAGTGGAAACCCCGTCAGGCGGCCTGGGTCAAGCGTTACTTCAACAATGAACTGCTGCCTGTATTGAGCCCTCTCGGGTTGGACCCCTCGCATCCCTTTCCGCGCGTACTCAATAAAAGCCTTAATTTTATCGTTTCTCTGGAAGGCAAGGATGCCTTCGGGCGCAGCAGCGGCGTCGCGGTGGTGCAGGCGCCGCGGTCTCTGCCGCGACTGATTCATCTTCCCAAGGAATATTCCAAGGGACCATACGATTTTGTCTTTCTTTCCTCCATCATTCATGCGCACGTGGGCGAGCTGTTTCCGGGCATGAAGGCCACGGGCTGTTTTCAGTTTCGCCTGACGCGCAACAGCGATTTGTTTGTGGAGGAAGAGGAGATCAAGGATCTGCGCCTCGCGCTGGAGGGCGAGCTGTCCACCCGTCAGTACGGCGATGCGGTGCGTCTGGAGGTGTCCGACAACTGTCCGGTCGAGATGGCCAATTTTCTGGTACAGCAATTTGGCTTGGGCCAGGAGGATCTCTATCAAGTGACCGGGCCGGTGAATCTGAATCGTTTGCTTGCGATCTATGATTTGGTGGAGCGACCCGATCTGAAATATCCGGCCTTTGTGCCGAGTGTGCCGCGCCGGATTGAACAAGCGGCCGACATCTTCAGCGTCGTCCGGCGCGGCGACGTGCTGCTCAATCATCCTTATGAATCGTTCGCGCCGGTGGTGGATTTTGTCCGCCAGGCGGCGAGTGATCCCGATGTGCTGGCGATCAAGCAGACGCTCTACCGCACCGGTTCCGATTCCGTGCTGGCCGATGTGCTGGTGGATGCCGCGCGTGCAGGCAAAGAGGTGACGGTGGTGGTGGAACTGCGCGCGCGTTTTGACGAGGCGGATAATATCAACGTCGCGATCCGTTTGCAGGATGCCGGTGCGCATGTGGTGTACGGTGTGGTGGGCTATAAGACGCATGCCAAGATGATTCTGGTGTTGCGACGCGAGGGCAAGCGGCTGCGGCGTTACGTGCACCTCGGCACCGGCAACTATCACGCCCGCACCGCGCGCCTCTACACGGATTACGGCCTGCTCACGTGCGATAAGGCGATCGGCGATGATGTGCATAAGCTCTTTCAACAGCTCACGGGTCTCGGCCGTGCGACCAAATTGAAAAAGATTTTGCAGTCACCGTTTACCCTGCACAAGGCGATGTTGGGATTGATCGCGCGCGAGGCCGAACACGCGAAGCAAGGGAAGCAAGCGCATATCATTGCCAAGATGAATGCGATTGATAACCCGCAAATCATGCAGGCGTTGTACGAAGCTTCGCAGGCGGGCGTGAAGATTGATCTCATCATACGCGGGATGTGTTGCCTGCGGCCGGGTGTTGCGGGGGTGTCGGAGAATATTCAGGTGCGTTCCATCGTGGGCCGGTTTCTGGAGCACAGCCGGGTGTTTTATTTCCTGAATGACGACAATCCGGATTTTTATTGTTCGAGCTCCGATTGGATGAGCCGCAATTTCTACAGGCGCGTGGAGACCTGCTTTCCGGTCGAGGACAGCCGCCTGCAGGCGCGGTTGCTGAACGAAGGGCTGCTGCCGTATCTTGCCGACAATACCCAGACCTGGCTGATGCAGAGTGATGGAACGTATAAGCGTCTCAAGCCGGGCAATCAAAAACCTCGTTCGGCTCAGCAGTTTCTCTTGCAGGAGTTGGCGGAATGAAAAAGCTGGCCGAATGTGTCGGCCTTGTGCGAATGAATTCGCACCTACCGTAGTTTAGTCAATTTGTAGGGCCGAATTCATTCGGTCTTCAGCTTTATTTTCGCAGCTTTCAAATATTTTATTTCCTGAGCCAGATCGGCTTGGGTGAGCGGGTGTTTGTTGAGCCAGCCAGCGGGGAAATTGATCTGCAAGACATCCCCCTTTGCGGTAATGGAAAATTTCGGCAGGGGTTGGCGGCTGCGGCTGCGGTTTAATAACACCGCGAGCCTCAGTAAGACGCATAAACGTTTCGCCGCCTTCGCCCGTTCCGTTTGCTGGTCTGCATGTACGCTCAGAGGGAATTTGTTGCGCTGGCCGAGGATAAGCGTGGCCAGAAGTTGCTGTTCCTGGCGCGAAAAACCGGGCATATCGGAGTGCTCGACCAGGTAGGCGCCGTGTTTGTGATACTGGCTGTGGGAGACGGCAAGCCCGATCTCGTGCAGCCGCGCGCCCCAGCCGAGCATAGGTTGGTATGAGTCGAGCTTCCATTGTGGGAGTTGTTTTAGGCAGCGCAAGGCCGTCTGCTCGACACGTTTGGCCTGGCCGGTGTCTACGTGATGCTGGATGCTGAGCCGCGTGACGCTGTGGTCGCGAATATCCTTGTGACGGATACGGCCGAGCAGATCATAGAGCAGCCCTTCGCGCAAGGCCCCGCCGGTGGCGTGCATTCGCTCTATGTCGAGACTCTCAAACACGGCTAGCAGAATGGCCACGCCGCCCGGCAAGACGGGCGCGCGGTCGCTGCGTAGTCCGGGAAGCTGGAGACGATTTATATGCCCGGCGGCAAGCAGGTGTTTGCGCAATTTTTTAAGGCTGGGCAAGGTAACGCCGTCCGGACTCCAACGATTGGCGGCGATGATTTCCTGAATAGCGTTGATGGTGCCGGATGACCCAATACAATTCGCCCAGCCGATGGCGCGGTATTGACCGGCAATAACCTGTAATTCTTGTTGTGCGGCGATTTCGGCGCGCCGCATCGAAGCCAGGGTGATGGCGCCGCCGGGAAAGTGGTTGAGACTGCTCGTCACACAGCCCATCTGCAGACTTTCCGTGTGCAGGGGCTCGAAACGCTCACCGATGATGAGTTCGGTGCTGCCTCCGCCGATGTCCACCACCAAACGTTTCCCGGCGTCGTCGGCGAGACTGTGCGCGACGCCGAGATAGATGAGTCGCGCCTCTTCCCGTCCGCCGATGATCTCGATAGGATGTCCTAACGCTTGTTGGGCGCGCTGCAAAAAAGACTTGGCGTTTTGGGTACGCCGCAGGGTGTTGGTGCCCACCGCCCGCACGCCCCCCGGCGGGATGGCGGCGATGCGTTGACCGAAACGCTTCAGGCAGTCGAGTGCGCGTCTTTGCGCCTTCGCCGTGAGGCGATTGTTTTTGTCTAGGCCCGCCGCGAGCCGGATAGTTTCACGCAGCCGGTCGAGCGTGTAGAGATCTCTGCGGTTGATACGCGCAATAATCATGTGGAAACTGTTGGAGCCAAGATCCACCGCGGCGATGATCTCCGGCGGCTGCGGGGGGGTGATTTTTTTGGCCAAAGCGTTCACTTAGTTGCTATCATCGTAGAGTGCTACTATACCTTGAAAATATCGCAATCCTAACCTAAATCTCATGTCATCCTTATTCGATTTTGACCGGCAAGAAGAGCGTTATGCGGTGATGGGTAATCCCGTCGCGCACAGTAAGTCGCCCCTGATCCACGCCGCCTTTGCGCGCCAGTTTGGGTTAAAGATCATCTATACCGCCATCCAGGTGGATGTCGGCGGTTTTCCCCAGGCGGTGGGTAATTTTCAGGTCGCCGGCGGCAAGGGTTTGAATATCACTGTGCCCTTTAAGCGCGAGGCGTGGCTGCTGTCGGACGTGCGCACGCCGCAGGCCGAATTGGCCGGCGCGGTGAATACCCTGAGTCTCAAGCCCGGCGGCAGCCGCCACGGGGATAATACCGACGGCGTCGGTCTGGTGCGGGATATCATGCAGAATCACACTGGCCGTATCAGCGGGCAACGTGTCCTGCTGTTGGGGGCTGGCGGCGCGGTGCGGGGAGTATTAGGACCGTTGCTGGAAGAAAAACCTGCGCAGTTGACTATTGTTAACCGCGATGTGGAAAAGGCGCGGGAGCTGGCGACGGTGTTTGCCGGGATGGCCAAGACAGAAGTCTGCGCCTATCCGGCACTGACGGGACGAGAGTTTGATCTCATCATTAACGGTACCTCGGCAAGTTTGAGCGGCGAACTACCCCCTATCCCTAACGGGATCTTGGCGAAGGACGGTTGGTGTTACGACATGATGTATGCGGTCACGCCCACGGTCTTTGTGCGCTGGGGCGAGGAGCAGGGCGCAATGAAGTCACTCGATGGACTGGGCATGCTGATGGAGCAGGCCGCCGAGTCGTTTTTTATATGGCACGGCGTCCGGCCGGAAACCGCCCCTGTTATCAAGGAACTTCACGCCTTACTGCGTGCCCGCTGACCTTAGAGGTCTGTTACTGACGTACTATTACCCCCACTCCAAGGGCGGCTCATCCAGCAGCGCGGCCTGTTCACGCAATGCGAGGATCTGTTCTTGCCAATAACGCTGCGTGTTAAACCAGGGGAAATTGAGCGGGAAGCTTGGGTCTTGCCAGCGCCGCGCGAGCCAGGCGGAGTAGTGAATCATACGCAGGGTGCGCAGCGGTTCGATGATCTGTAGCTCGCGTGGGTCGAAGTCGTGAAAATCGCAATAGCCCTCGAGAATGTCTGTGAGTTGGATCGTCTGTTCGGCGCGCTCTCCGGAGAGCAGCATCCAGATATCCTGCACCGCCGGACCCATGCGGCAGTCATCAAAGTCCACAAAGTGCGGACCGCGGTCGGTCCATAAGATATTGCCGGGATGACAATCGCCGTGCAGGCGGATGTGTTTAACATCCGCGACATGCGCAAAACTTTCTCTCACCCGGTGCAGCACATCCTCCACCAAGCTGCGATAGGCAATCTCCAAATCCGCGGGAATGAAGCCGTGTTCCAGTAAAAATTGCGCGGCATCGTGGCCGAACTCCTGTACGGTGAGCGTGGGCCGATGACGAAAGATCTGTGTCGCTCCTACAGCATGGATACGTCCTATAAAACGACCCACCCACTCGCGTTGCCCGGCATTTTCGAGATCAGGGCAACGCCCGCCCTGACGCGGGAACAGGGCAAAGCGGAAACCTTTATAATGAAAAAGGGTGTTCCCGTCCGCCCCCAGCAGGGGAGGCACTACCGGGATTTCGTGCTCGGCTAGTTGCAGCGTGTAGGCATGTTCCTCCAGGATGGCCTCATCGGGCCAGCGCCCCGGCCGGTAAAACTTCGCCACCAGTGACGTACCAGGATGTACTAATGTCGGTCGCTCCCGGCTTCCTGCCTCCTGCGACATTGGTACATCCCTGTACGGCACAGGAGGCACGACGCCGGGAGCGACCGGGGTGCCGTCTTCGATGCCGACCTGATAGACGCGATTCTCATAGCTGTTGAGTGCGAGGAACGCCCCCGTGCAGCGGACTCCAAAACTTTCTACGGCATCGAGAATGACATCGGGGCTTAGGGCGTAATAGGGTGTTTCGCTGCTCGCAAGGGTCTGTTCGGTCTTGTCAAGATGTTCGGCCATGGTGGACTCGTGGTAGATTATCAAGTACTTAACGGATAAAGGTAACACACAAATGATTAACCCCTTGTTGGAATTCAGCGGTCTGCCACGGTTTTCCGCCATTCTGCCTGAGCATGTCGAACCGGCTGTTGACGCCCTGCTCGCCGGCAATCGCGCCCGCATTGCGGCGTTGCTGGTCGCTCCCGGCATCCTGCCTCACGCGACATTAGTACGTCCCTGTACGTCAGAGGCCACGGCGCACTACACCTGGGACAATCTGATACAACCCATTGAAGATCTGGAGGAGCGCCTGGAGCATGTATGGTCCACCGTCAGTCATCTCAACGCCGTGGTCAATTCGGAGTCACTGCGCGCGGCGTATAACAACTGCCTTCCCAAGCTTAGCGACTACGCGGCCGAGATGGGACAAAACGCGCGCCTCTATCAGGCCTACACAGCCATCGCCGCAGGGCCTGAATACGTTGCGCTGAGTGTGGCGCAGAAAAAGATCATTGATAATGCCTTGCGTGATTTTCACCTTTCCGGCATTGATCTTAATTCTGCCGCCCAGGCGCGCTACAAGGCCATCACGCAAGAGCTCTCCAAACTCGCCAGTCAATTTGAGGAGCATCTGCTGGACGCGACTCACGGCTGGACTCGCCACGTGACAGACCCGACCGAGCTTGCCGGGCTGCCGCCCACCGCGGTCGCGCTTGCCCGGCAACGCGCGGAGGTCGCTCCCGGCTTCCTGCCTCCCGTGCCGTACAGGGATGTACCAATGTCGCAGGAGGCAGGAAGCGGGGAGCGACCGGCATTAGTACATCCCGGTGCGCCAGCGGCTGAAAAAAAAACTTTAGCGGACGCACCGAGAGTTGAAAAACCAGTGGCAGACACGCCGCACATACGGCGCGAGACAACCAGCGAACCACCTAATGTAATACAGGACAGTCCTATGCAGACCAACATGACACCTGATGAATCGGTACCGCACAACAG
>JAYUCX010000134.1:0-3223 GCA_043740145.1 Gammaproteobacteria bacterium | reverse complement strand
CCACCAGCGCGATCAGGATAACAACGAGCAGACGATAGCGAGGGCGCATCCGTGGCGGACTCCATTAAGCGACACTCAATAGTGCCATGAAGATGTGTGCCACGCCAGAGCATCCGGCCGATCAAACTCGGCCGCAATCGGTTACTGACTAATGCTCGCGCGTAGCCCGGAACCGGATGTCCGGCCAGCGTTCCCGGGTCAATTCCAGATTGATCCGAGTGGGGGCAATGTAGGCCAAATCTCCCGCGTTGTCGAGCGCCAGGTGATCGGCCAGCTTGAGGCGAAATTCCTCCAGCTTTTTCGGGTTGTCACTGCTCACCCAGCGCGCGGTCACCACCGGCACACTCTCGAAGCTGCACTCGACGCCGTATTCGTGCTGCAGGCGGTAGGTCACTACATCGAATTGCAGCGTCCCGACCGCACCAAGGATCAGGTCATTGCTGCTCAGCGGCTTGAACAATTGTGTCGCGCCCTCTTCGCAAAGCTGATCCAGGCCTTTCTGCAGCGCCTTCATGCGCAGCGGATCACGCAACCGCGCACGGCGAAACAGCTCCGGTGCAAAGTGCGGGATGCCGGTAAATTTGAGATCTTCTCCTTGAGTAAAGGTGTCGCCGATCTGGATGGTGCCGTGGTTATGCAAGCCGATAATATCGCCGGGGTACGCCTCATCAATGTGTTCTCGCTCACCGGCCATAAAGATGATGGCGTTGGAGATCTGCACCTCGCGCTTGAGCCGCACCTGATGAAACTTCATGCCTTTGCTATAGCTTCCAGAACACACGCGCACGAAGGCGATACGATCACGATGCGCGGGGTCCATGTTGGCTTGAATCTTAAACACAAAGCCGGTGAATTTATCTTCCTCGGGCGACACCGTGCGGGTCGTGGTCGCACGCGGCAGCGGCGGCGGTGCATATTCCACAAAGGCTTCCAGCAATTCCCGCACGCCGAAATTATTCATCGCCGATCCGAAAAACACCGGCGTCAACTCGCCTGCGCGAAACGCCTCGAAGTCAAAGACATGGCTCGCGCCTTTCACCAACTCGATTTCCTCACGCAACTCGCCAGCCAGCGAACCGAACAACTCATCGAGCCGTGGACACTCCAACCCCTGCACTATTTCGCCCTGTTGAATCTTGCCGCCGTGGCTGGGGCTGTATAAATGCACGCTGTCGTTATGCAAATGAAAAATACCCTTAAAGCTCTTGCCCATACCAATCGACCAAGTGACCGGCGCGCAGCGTATCTTCAAAACCGTTTCAATTTCATCGAGCAACTCGATGGGCGGACGACCCTCACGATCGAGCTTATTGATAAAAGTGATGATGGGCGTATCGCGCAACCGGCACACCTCCATCAGCTTGATGGTGCGCTCCTCCACGCCCTTGGCGGAATCAATCACCATGAGCGCGGAGTCCACGGCCGTGAGGGTGCGGTAGGTGTCTTCGGAAAAATCCTCGTGGCCGGGAGTGTCGAGCAGATTGATAATCTTGTCCCGATAGGGAAACTGCATCACCGACGAGGTCACTGAGATGCCACGCTGCTTCTCCAACTCCATCCAGTCGGATGTCACATGGCGCGCAGCCTTACGCCCCTTCACCGTGCCGGCAAGCTGGATCGCGCCTCCGAACAGCAACAGCTTCTCGGTGAGCGTGGTCTTACCGGCGTCGGGATGAGAGATGATGGCGAAGGTGCGGCGGCGCGCCGCTTCACGGACAATTACGGACATACTAGACGGTACTACTTGGTAAAACATCTAATTATACTGTACTAAAGTCCCATCACCAAATCAGATCATAAGACTCCGCGCCAGGATGATGGCGTCTTCTTTGCCGTTGGGCGCAGGGTAGTAACCCATACGTAAGCCCACCTCATTGAACCCCATGCTCCGATAAAGCCCGATTGCGGCCAGGTTCGACGCGCGCACCTCCAGCAATGCCATGTCGGAGTTGTGTTGCTGCGCCAAACCCAGTATGTGATCGAGCAGGCGGCGGCCGAGACCACAGCGGCGATATTCAGGGCTCACGCAAATGTTGAGCAGATGCGCCTCGCCACCGCCGACCGACACCACGGCATAGCCCATAATCTCTTCACCGTTGGTACAGACCCAACAGCAATATCCGACGCGCAGACAATCGAGGAAGACACCCTCGCTCCAAGGGTAATCGTAGGCACGATGCTCGATGACCATGATCGCAGACAGGTCTGACGGGTTCATGGGCCGCAAACTGACGGCGGGCTGCTTCAGTATGGCGCTCATGTCACGTCTCGCCCTTGAACACACGACAAGCAAACCGCAGGTCTTCCCACGCCTTGCGCTTTTCTTGCGGCGAGCGCAACAAATAGGCCGGGTGATAGGTCACGGCGACGGGGATGTCGCCCCCCGGGTAAACATGACGTTTGCCGCGCAAGGCGCCGATCTTGGTGTCGGTCTTGAGCAGGTTTTGCGCGGCGATGCGTCCAACAGCCAAAATGATCTTGGGCTTTATCAACGCTATTTGGCGTTTGAGATAGGGCTCACAGGCCGCCGCCTCCTCAGGTAAAGGTTCGCGGTTGTTTGGGGGCCGGCACTTGACGATGTTTGTGATGTAAACCTCTTCACGCGCAAGGCCGATAGCCCTCAGCATGGCGTTTAGCAATTGTCCGGCGCGCCCCACAAACGGCTCGCCTTGACGGTCTTCGTCCGCGCCCGGAGCTTCGCCAATCACCAGCCACTCGGCCCGGCGGTTGCCCACGCCGGGCACGGCGTGGGTACGGGTCTTATGCAGTGCGCAGCGCGTGCAAGCGAGCACCGCTTGCTCCAATGTAGGCCAATTCATGCTCATAATGACGGACTGTGCTGACTCGGCCGCGTCATAGGCCGGTTGAGCACGGCCTTGCAAAATCTTGGCCTCCGGGGGCGATTCGAGGGGTGATCCATCAGCGGCGGGCGCACGCCGTTCCCAGAGATCTATGCCCATCGCCTGTAGATACTGCCTACGCCGAGTCTCAATGCTGTCCATGTGCTTAGCATAGCGCCTACTTACCCATCACACCAAACTTGCCCCCCCTTACCTGCCATGACGTAATGGCGTCCAAGATACGCCCCAATAATGCGCAGCGTACCCACCTATACTGACACGCTCCCAGCCTCAACCCATCCTCGTTATAAAAAATAAGATATTTATATTCAATAAGTTATATAAATAATCTCGGAATACACTGAACTTGGCATAAATTATGC
>JAYUCX010000133.1:0-17361 GCA_043740145.1 Gammaproteobacteria bacterium | reverse complement strand
TCTCCCGATTGTGGGCGCGCTCCGCAACTGGTACCCTCCTTGTGACTGAAAAACCCCTTTTGAGCAGTTCCAAACCCCGACATGTTTACCGGTATCATTGAGGCCATTGGCAAGGTTGTGCTTTTTGAAAACAAGGGCGCTGATGTGCGCCTCGGCATTCATCCCGGCAAATTAGACTTGGCGGAGGTTCGCCTGGGCGACAGCATCGCGGTGCAAGGAGTCTGTCTCACGATGGCGGAACTCGCCGGCCGTAATTTTTATGCGGACGTTTCCGCCGAGACCTTGCGCTGCACCGCGCTGGGTCTGCTTAATGCGGGCAGCCCGGTGAATTTGGAACGTTCGGTTACCCCTGCGACTCGGCTGGGCGGGCATCTAGTCAGTGGTCATGTGGACGGCGTAGGCTGGGTTGTGGCGCGCACTGAAGAGGGCCGCTCGGTACGTTTGCAAATTGAAGTCCCACGCGAACTGGCCAAATATATCGCCGCCAAAGGCGCGATCTGTGCGGATGGCGTGAGCCTCACCGTTAACGCCGTTAATGGGCCGGGATTCGAGGTCAATCTCGTGCCGCACACCCTGCAAGAGACCACGCTCGGCGCGTTGAAGGCCGGTGATGCCGTCAACCTGGAGGTGGACATGATTGCCCGATACCTCGAGCGCTTGATGCCGGAAAGGTCATAACGCATGGCGCTCAGCAAGATAGAAGACATCATCGCCGACATCCGCAGAGGCAAGATGGTCATCCTCATGGATGACGAGGGCCGTGAGAATGAAGGCGATCTGATCATGGCTGCGGCAGAGGTGCGGCCGGAAGACATCAATTTCATGGCGCGCTACGGACGCGGGTTGATTTGTCTTACTGTTACACGGGAGCGCTGCGAGCAATTGCGTCTGCCGCTGATGGTCACTGACAACTTCACTCAGCACGGCACCAATTTCACCGTCTCCATCGAGGCTGCCCGAGGCGTTACCACCGGCATCTCCGCCGCCGACCGCGCCCACACCATACGCACCGCCGTCGCACCCGATGCGCAACCGGCCGATCTGGTGCAGCCAGGGCACGTCTTTCCCCTCATGGCTCAACAGGGGGGGGTGCTCACGCGCGCCGGACACACCGAGGCCGGCTGCGATCTCGCCCGCCTCGCCGGATTGGAGCCCGCCGGGGTGATCGTCGAAATCCTGAATGAAGACGGCAGCATGGCGCGCCGTCCCGATCTGGAGACGTTTGCGGAACAACACCATCTCAAGATGGGCACCATCGCCGATCTCATTCACTATCGCATCCAATACGAAAAGACAGTGGAGCGTGTCAGCGAGCAACCCATTAAAACAGAGTATGGCGAGTTCCGTCTCGTGGTATTTCGTGACACCATCTCCAATCAATTGCACCTCGCCTTGGTGCACGGCGTGCTGCACCCTGATAAAACCACGCCGGTGCGCGTGCACCTCCAGCAAAGCCTGGACGCGCTCGTCCTGCTGCGCGAAGAGGGGGGGTGGTCGCTCGCACGCACACTGCGTTACATTGCCGCTCAAGAAAGCGGTGTGGTGGTAATCCTGCGCCGGCCCGATAGTGCGCAATCCCTGCTTCAGGACATCGAGCATTATCAGTCGCAGCAGAAAGGGTTACACTGGGCGCGGATGGAAGGAGGCGCCGATTTGCGCACCTACGGCATCGGGGCGCAAATTCTCAAAGATCTGGGCGTGTGCAAGATGCGCGTGCTCGGCACGCCCATGAAGATCCATGCCCTATCCGGTTTTGATCTTGAGGTTGTGGAATACGTCACGAAAGACTAATAGATATGAAGCCTGCTCACTCCACGCACATTCAATTCACCCTCACGGGTCTGCGCTTCGGTATCATCGCCGCGCGTTATAACAATGCCATCGTAGACGGTCTGCTGCGCGGTGCGCTGGATGCGCTTGAGCGCTATGGCGTCATGCGCGATCAGGTAAAAATCGTCCAGGTGCCGGGCGCCCTTGAAATTCCCCTCGCCGCCCAACAACTTGCCGCGACGGGACACTATGCAGGACTCATCGCACTCGGAGTTGTCATCCGCGGTGAAACTCCCCACTTCGACTATGTCGCGGGGAACTGCATACAAGGCATTGCGCAGCTGGGTCTCGAGTACAATATTCCCATTGGCTTTGGCGTGCTGACCGTCAACACCGAACAACAGGCCATCGAACGTTCCGGACCCGATGCAGGAAACAAGGGCGTTGAGGCAGCGTTAGCCATGTTGCAGATGGTGCAACTCCTGCACGATCTTGAGCAGGAGCACGAGCACGCCGCAACATCCGGCGCGGCGCAATCAAAACAAGAGGCGGGCACGTGAGCAGGGCGCGTAGCCTGGCGCGGCACAAGGCCGTGCAGGCGCTTTATCAGTGGCAGGTGTCGCGGCAAGACATGAACGAAATTGACGCGCAATTCTCTGAAGAGCAGGACATGCGTAAGGTGGACATCGCCTACTTCCAGGAATTGTTGCACCAGGTCCCCAAGCGCCTCGAAGAACTCGATGCTCAGATCGCCCCCGCGCTCGATCGCACCTTGGCCGAGGTGGACCCGGTCGAGCGCGCTATCTTACGCATCGGTGCCTATGAGTTGCAGTTCCGCCCTGACGTTCCTTATCGCGTGGTCATCAACGAGGCCGTGGAGTTGGCCAAGGTGTTTGGCGGCGAGCAGGGTTACAAATATGTCAACAGCGTGCTCGACAGAGTCGCGCGCAATTTGCGCGTAACTGAAATGAAGGCAACCTAGCCTAATGGCGCTCTCGGAATTCAACATCATTGAGCGTTACTTTACCCACCAGCAAAAGACAGATCCTGCGATAGTTCTCGGCATTGGCGACGATGCCGCTATACTTCATGTGCCTGAGGGCATGGAACTGGCTGTCTCGATGGATACCTTGGTCGAGTGCGTGCACTTTCCTGCTGCGACTCACCCTGCCGACATCGGCCACAAGGCACTTGCGGTAAATTTGAGCGACATGGCCGCGATGAGTGCCGAGCCACGTTGGGCGACACTTGCGCTCACTCTGCCAGAGTCCGACGAAAGTTGGCTGGAAAATTTCAGCAAGGGATTTTTTAATCTCGCCGATCGTTACGGCGTACAACTGATCGGCGGCGACACCACGCGCGGGCCACTCTCCATCACCATACAGATCCACGGCCTGGTCCCTGCGGGCGCCGCTTTGCGCCGCTCTGCGGCCCGCCCCGGCGATTTGATCTATGTCACCGGCGAGTTGGGTGATGCGGGTCTTGCGTTGTTACTGTTGCAGGAAAAGATCAGCTTATCCGCTGAACAGGCCGCACACGTCATGACGCGACTCAACCGGCCTGAGCCACGCGTCAAGGAAGGCCTCGCCTTACGCGGCATTGCCCATGCGGAAATTGACCTCTCCGATGGTCTCGCCGCCGATCTTGGTCACATCCTCGATGCCAGCGGAGTGGGTGCCACGCTGCACATGGAACGCCTGCCACTCTCGCCCGCGGTAACTTCGGTGCTAGACAAAGCAGGCGGCTGGAATCTACCGCTCAGCGCAGGTGACGATTACGAACTTTGTTTTACCGTGCCACGGGAAAATCAGGCCAAATTATTGGAGGCGATGGAACAGTTCTCGTGCCGGTGCACCTGTATCGGGGTGATAGAGGCCACGCCTGGTCTGCGTTGCAGGCTGGCGAATGGTGAGTTATTTGAGCCCGTACGCACCGGTTATCAACACTTTGCCTGAGATGGTGGATGAGCGTGTCAAGCTTACCGGCAGGGCCATCACAGTGATACAAGCGGAATTGCGTATAGCGTGTAGGTCTGAGAGTATTCCAACGTTAAGCAGATAGATTGGAACCAATTAGCCCGCAAACTATGGAAAATTTCCCGTAGCTACGCTTACGGTTCCACGGTAAGGGTATAGCGCCATGAGCGCTTCGCCCCAGGGGCGATACTGATCACACCCGGCTTGTCGCGGAACTCACCGTCGAAGTCTTCCGGCGTCGCATGCCCCTGCCAAGGCTCAATGCAGACAAATCCAGCGCCGGGTTTGGTCCAGATGCCGAGATGTGGAAAGTCAGGAAATTTAACGTGTATCTTGGGGGCGCCCGGCGCTGTGTAGGTGAGCGCGCGGCTGTTCAGTTTATCGAAGATCAATACATCATCCACGAACAGATCGTCCACGAGATGTAATACGCGATTTCTCACCGGCGTGGGAAAACTCTTGGCTTTCAACAAACCGCCCGCGACGCGACGGATGGGCGCGAGTTCGTCGCGCTCGAAGGTCATGCTGTGGGTGGTACGCTCTATGCCTTCTTTGAGAGGCCAGTTAAACGCCGGGTGCGTGCCGATGCTTGCCAGCAGTTCAGCGTTCGCGGGATTGCGTAAATGATAGGTAATGGTCAGCGTGTTGGCGTCGAGTGCATGGGTGATGCGCAGTTCAAATGCAAAGGGATAACGTGCACGGGTGTCATCCGAGCCGGTGAGCAGATGCGTGCAATGGCGATCCGATTTATTTTCGCAGATAAATTCCAGATCGCGGGCAAAGCCGTGTTGAGTTAGAGTGTAGGTCTTGCCCTCATGGCGCAGGGTATCATTGGGCAACCGTCCCACGATGGGAAACAGATGTGGCGCGTGGCGTGGCCATACCTTGGGATCAGCCTGCCACAACAGTTCCAGGCCATCGGCCAGTTTGAGCGATTGCAGTTCGGCGCCTTTATCGGCGACCTTTACAGATAAAGCGGGCGAGTGCAGGATATGATGAGTCACAATTTTCCCCTTGAGTTCAAAAGTACCTAACCTTGCCAATCGCTGCACATTCTGTCAAGACGCATGCGGAATTTCTCTGAATTGTTGAACGTCTTCCCGCAAATCGGCTGTGTCGAGTGGATAGGCCTGAGACCCGCTCACCGAGGGTCGCTCTGCGCCGTGTCGTCGGCGAGGTTGGAAAGGGCGTTGGGCCTGTCCGGTGATCATTACTCCAAACAGGGCGGCAATCGCCAAGTCACCCTGATCCAATTTGAACACCTGGCCGTCATTGCTGCGCTGTGATGCCGCCGTGACCGCGCATGGCGGCATCACAGCGCGCGTGTTGCAAGGCGGCGAGATACATCTTGGCGACAGGGTACAGTTGGCCGCGAGCGATCAACTGGCGCTGAACCTCTAGCAGCGACGACAGGATACTTAAAGCATCGGCTGCAACACACGCCAAACATTTTCCAGCAGGATAGGCTGGGCAGAGGCACGTGGATGGAGCCCATCATGCTGCATCAGCTCTGATTTGCCGGCTACTCCTTCCAGCAAAAAGGGTACCAGCGGGACGCGGTAACGCTTGGCGAGGCTGGAATAGATCTCGTGGAACTTTCGCGTGTAATCAGGGCCATAGTTGGGGGGCAGGCGTATCCCGACGAGCAGCACCCGCGCCTTGTGGCTTAGGGTTTGTTCGATGATTGCAGCCAGATTTTTTTGGGTCTCCTCGAGCGAGAGGCCGCGCAAACCATCATTAGCGCCAAACTCGACGATCACAATCGCCGGTTGATGTTTGTCGAGTGCTCGAGAGAGGTGGGCAAGCCCGCCGCTGGTGGTGTCTCCGCTGATGCTGGCATTGATGACTTGATAACGTGGCGCCGTTTGCTGTAAACGGCGTTGTAACAGGTTCACCCAACCGGCGTTTTGCTCGATGCCGTAGGCCGCGCTTAAACTGTCGCCAAATACCAGAATCGTTGCATTGCCGGCGTTGATCGCCGCCGGCAATATAAGAGCAAAGACAAAAAGGAAATAGTGTAGTGCCAGACGTTTCATCGCCGCCCATTGTGCAGACAGAAGGTCTGGGGAAGCAAGTCGCCGGCCCTGAGGGTGTGCTCGTTATACTGGAGGATATCAATCTCCAGGTGGCGGAAGGAGAAGCGGTGGCCATCCTCGGCGCCTCCGGATCAGGCAAGACCACGCTGCTCGGCCTGCTTGCAGGCCTCGATACGCCTACCACTGGACGAGTGACGCTCAACGGACGCGATCTTTTCGCGATGGACGAAGACGGCCGCGCCGAGTTGCGAGGCCGGTTGACGGGCTTCGTCTTTCAAACCTTTCAATTATTGCCCAGCCTCACCGCGCTGGAGAATGTCATGCTGCCCCTCGAACTTGCCGGTCGCGGCCGTGAGGCGCGCACGGCGGCGAGCGAGGTGCTGGCGCGCGTTGACCTCTCTCATCGCCTGCATCACTACCCGAAACAACTCTCCGGCGGCGAACAGCAGCGGGTTGCTATCGCCCGCGCGTTTGCGCCCAGGCCCAAGTTATTGTTCGCCGACGAACCGACCGGAAATCTCGATCAGGTGTCCGGTGAGCGCATTATAAATCTGCTGTTTGATCTCAATCGAGAGCAGGGCTCGACACTGATCCTGGTAACCCACGATGAGGCGCTTGCGCAACGTTGCCACCGGCGTCTCAAACTCGAGGCGGGGAGACTCGTCGCGTGATACAAGTACTCTTATTTTCGTTTCGTCTGCTGCGCCGCGAATGGCGGGCAGGGGAGCTGCGCGTGTTGGGTCTTGCGTTGGTCATTGCGGTGGCGAGCATCAGCGCCGTCGGTTTCGCCACAGACCGCGTGGAGCTGGCCCTTCAGTATCAGGCCAATGAACTGCTGGGCGCGGATTTGCTGATCGTCTCGGATCATCCCGTCGATCATCAATTCAGACAGCTTGCCGATGAATATAAATTGCGCAGCACCGAGACCACGAGCTTCGTGAGCATGCTGCTGGCTGGCGATAAAAACCAGCTTGCCGAGGTCAAGGCGGTGAGCGAAGGTTATCCTCTGCGCGGAGAGCTGCGCATTGCCGAACGGTTGTTCGGCCCGGAGGCGCCGGTCACCGGCATCCCGGCGCTCGGTACAGCATGGGCGGATAGCAGGCTACTCTCGCAACTTGCAGTCAAGCCCGGCGACACGATCAAGCTGGGCGAATCTCAATTAAAAATCAGCGCGCTGCTGGTTCACGAACCCGACCGGGGCGGCGATCTGTTCAGCATCGCGCCGCGCCTGCTGCTGAATCTCCGCGATGTGCCGACGACAAAGCTCATACAAACCGGCAGCCGGGTGCGCTATCGTCTGTTACTGTCCGGCGAGGTGGACGGCATCGCCCGCTACCGCGAGCGGGTAAGCAGCCGGCTCGGTCCCGGAGAGAAATTGGAAGGGGTCAGTGACGCACGGCCCGAGGTGCGCGCGGCGTTGGAGCGCGCCGAGCGCTTTTTGGGCCTGGCGGCCCTGGTGAGCGTGTTGTTGGCGGGCGCAGCCATCGCCACCGCGGCACGCCGCTTCAGTCTGCGTCACCTGGACAGTTGCGCCATGTTGCGCTGCCTCGGCGCACGCCAGTCGTTCATCACCCGGATCTATTTGACCCAACTCCTCACCCTGGGCCTAGTCGCCGGCATTATAGGGTGTGCCGCAGGGTACGCCGCGCACAGCGCACTGACCGATCTGTTAGGCGGCATGGTTGCCGCGCAATTGCCGCCGCCGTCCTGGCGTCCCGTGGGATTCGGCCTGCTGACAGGTATGGTCGCGTTGTTGGGTTTCGCCGCGCCGCCGTTGCTGGCATTAAAAAACGTCCCCACCCTCCGTGTGCTGCGTCGCGAAATCGGCCTGCCTATCCGCGGTGCGTCGGTGTATGGCATCGGGTGGGTCGTGTTCGCGGCGCTCATGGTGTGGCAGGCGGGCGACGTGAAGCTGGGTCTCTATCTCGTGCTGGGCACCGTCGCCACACTCGCGTTCCTGGGCGTCGTGGCCTGGCTGCTGGTGCGGCTGCTTGGCCAACTGCGGGAGAGGGTGGGCGTGGCATGGCGCTTCGGCCTCGCCAACATCGCCCGGCGCCCTGCAAACAGCGTGACGCAAATCCTCGCCTTCGGCATCGGCTTGATGGCCTTGCTGCTACTCACCCTGGTGCGCGCGGATCTGCTGGCGAGCTGGCAGGGGAGTTTGCCGCACGATGCGCCCAATCGTTTCATTATCAACACTCAACCGGAACAGCTCTCCGCATTGCGCAGGTTTTTTGCGGACGAAGGCATGCCCGCAATCCAACTTTACCCGATGGTGCGCGGGCGGCTCGTGAAGATCAATGACAAGGCCGTCTCCCCAAAGGATTATCAGGATCAACGCGCGGCAAGTTTGGTCGAACGTGAATTCAATTTATCCTCGATCGAGGCGTTGCCCGATGACAATCAAATCACTTCCGGACGCTGGTGGCGGCCTGATGATAGTGGAAAAAATCTTTACTCGGTGGAACAGGGCATCGCCGAAACCCTGGGCATCAAGTTGGGCGACCGCCTCACTTACCTCATCGCCGGTGAAGAGTTTGCTGGCAAGGTGGCGAGTCTGCGCAAGGTGGATTGGGACAGCTTTCGCGTCAACTTTTTCGTTATCGCAACGCCCGGTTCTTTGAGTCCGTATCCGACCAGCTATATCACCAGTTTTTATTTGTCCGCGGAGCGCTATGAGGTGTTGAACAGGCTGGTCAAAACCTTTCCCAATATTACCGTGATTGATGTCGCCGCGATCATGGCGCAGGTGCGCAATATCATCGAGCGAGTCACGCTCGCCGTGGAGTACGTCTTCGCCTTTACCTTGCTGGCGGGCCTGACGGTCTTGTATGCCGCGATTCAAGCGACTCAGGACGAACGCCTGCACGACAGCGCCATGCTGCGCACCTTTGGCGCCAGCCGCCGCCAGATCGTCTCGGGTCTGCTCGCCGAATTTATTACTCTGGGTGCGTTGGCCGGTCTGGTGGCCGCGCTTGCGGCGAGTATCCTGGGATACGTCTTGGCCGAGTATGTTTTACACTTGCCCTACATATTTAATGGGTGGGTGTGGCTGATAGGCATCGCCGCCGGAGGGTTCGGTGTGGGAATCGCCGGCGTGCTTGGTGTGTTATCATTCATCAAACGCCCGCCTGTGCCAATTTTGCGTGAAATCTAACAACAAAGATTAAGGGGAACTGGATCTTCCCGCAGTTTACAGGCTTTTACTGTGTGCTCACCTTGGCGCTGTAATACGATGCGATGACCTTGGCGACATAGTTCTTGGTTTCAGCGTACGGCGGGATTTGGTTGCCGTAGTTGATGACCGCATTTTCACCGGCGTTGTAGGCCGCCAGCGCCAGGTGGACATTGTTTTTGAACATCTGCAAGAGATCGCGCAGATAGCGTGTGCCGCCGTGCAGATTGGCGGTAGGGTCGGAGATGTTTTTGACGCCATAGCGTTTAGCGGTGCCCGGCATCAGTTGCATCAAGCCCGTCGCCCCCTTGGGAGAAACCGCGTTCGGATTATAGCCGGACTCCGCCAAGATCAGCGCGTGCAGCAACGCCTCATCCACCTTGTAATACTTCGCCATGCTGGCGATCAGCGGGCGGAAGCGCTCGCGATTCGCGGAGGATGACGCGGTGCTCTGCGCTCCATTAACTCGCGTCTTGTAACGGGGCTCCTTCATGAACAAGGTATACCGCGGGTCGTCCGGCACGTTGCTGAAGTGAATCACATTGTTCTCGTCCACGAATTTGTAAATATCGGCATGCGCCAGCCCCCCCAGGCAACAGAGGGCTACGACCGCAAATACCGATTGGTTGATACTCTTTTTCCTCATGAGGGGCGATATTTTCCCTGTTTAGCAGCGCACAATATCCCAAAATCCAAAAAAGTGCAAAATTCAGGCCCAACCCCACCTGTAAGCAGTTGTATAATAAACAAGTTAATGTTCGGCAGCGGTTTACTGACTACACAGGTCATGGCATGGCGGGTAATTTAATCAAGGTTGGCATTGTAGGCGGCACCGGGTATACCGGCGTTGAACTGCTGCGCCTGCTCAGTCAACACCCGAATATCGCCCTTACGGTCATCACCTCGCGCGCCGAGGCGGGCACTGCGGTCGCGGACATCTTTCCCAACCTCCGCGGCCACGTCGCGCTGAAGTTTTCAGCGCCCGATCCAAAAACGCTCGCGCAGTGTGACGTGGTATTTTTCGCAACCCCCAACGGCACCGCCATGACGCAGGTACCGGAACTGCTGCGCGCGGGCGTGCGCGTCATTGATTTGGCCGCCGACTTCAGACTCAAGGACGCCAAGCTCTGGCAGCATTGGTACGGCATGCCGCACGCCTGTCCTGAGCTCTTGAACGAGGCCGTGTACGGCTTGCCAGAATTGAACCGCGCGGCCATTAAAACGGCGCGGCTGGTCGCCAACCCAGGTTGCTATCCCACCTCGGTAACGTTAGGGTTATTGCCGCTCGTTGAAAAAGGCTTGGTGGAAATACAACAGCTCATTGCCGACGCCAAGTCCGGCGTGAGCGGCGCGGGCCGCAAGGCCGAGATGAGCCTCATGCTGGGCGAAGCCGGCGAGAACTTCAAGGCCTATACCGTGCCCGGCCATCGCCATTTGCCGGAGATCGTGCAAAGCCTGGAGCAGGCCGCCGGCCAGCCGGTTGTGCTCACCTTTGTGCCGCATCTGGTGCCGATGATACGCGGCATCCACGCAACGCTGTATGCGAAGCTGAAAGACACCAAGACCGATCTACAGGCGCTTTATGAACAGCGCTACGCCAGAGAGCCGTTCGTTGATGTGCTCCCCACCGGCGCGCATCCGGAAACAAAAAGCGTGCGCGGCGCCAACGTGTGCCGCATCGCCGTCCACCGCCCACAAGGTGGCGACACGGTGGTCGTGCTGTCCGTGATAGACAACTTGGTGAAGGGCGCGGGCGGCCAAGCCGTGCAGAACATGAATATCCTGTTCGGTTTGGATGAACGCGCGGGCCTTACCGGCGCCGCGCTGATGCCTTAACCCTTCTGGAAACACCCCTGCAATGCGGCTTTCCGTCTCATTGACGGCCCTCGGAGGAGGGGGGATAATGTTCTTCTTAACCGGTGAATAGTGTCCGGCCAGTGGAGATGAATCATGAGTACACCCGCAAACGAATTGTCCAACGAAATGCCGAGCCCGCTGGTCTTTACCGACAGCGCCGCGGCCAAGGTGCGCGAGTTGATTGCCGAAGAAGGTAATGACGCCCTGAAGCTGCGCGTGTTTATCACCGGCGGCGGCTGCAGCGGCTTCCAGTATGGCTTTACCTTTGATGAAAAGATCAATGAGGACGACACCAAGGTGGTTAATCAGGATGTCGCCCTGTTGATAGACCCGATGAGTTACCAATACCTGGTCGGCGCCGAGATTGACTACACCGAGGGTGTAGAAGGTGCACAGTTTGTGATCCGCAACCCCAATGCCGCCACCACCTGCGGCTGCGGTTCCTCCTTCTCCGTGTGAAGCTGACTCGGTTTCATTCGATCTCAAAAGGAGGCGCCATGCCTCCTTTTGACTTTATGCGCCTTAGGGTTAAGTCATGAGTGCACACGCACGCGGGCTTGCCGGCGTACCCGCCACACAGTCCGGCATTTCCTCCATAGACGGCGAGCAAGGGGTGCTTGCCTACCGCGGCTACCCCATTGACGTGCTCGCCGCGCACAGCCACTACGAAGAAACCGCTCTGCTGTTGCTGGAGGGTGAATTGCCCTCGGCCAAGGTGCTAAACGTTTTTAATGCCGGGCTGCGCGCGCAGCGCGTGTTGAAGCCCGAAGTAATCGAGATGATGCGTGATCTGCCGCGCGACGGCCACCCCATGCACATGCTGCAGTGCGTGGTGGCGAGCCTTGGCATGTTCTATCCCGACGAAATATCGCAGCCTACCAGCACGCGTTCCTACGCCGACCCGGACTACGTGCGCACCATGTCGGTCAAGATTATCGCGCGCATGCCATTACTGGTTGCGTATTGGGAGCGGTTGCGGCGCGGCGAAAAATTGATCGAGCCGCGCGCCGATCTCGGTTTTGCCGCGAACTTTCTCTATATGCTCACGGGCGAGGAGCCCGAGCCGTTCATGATGCGGCTTATGGACGCCTGTTTGATATTGCACGCCGAGCACACCACAAATGCCTCCACTTTCGCGGCGATGGTCACCGGCTCCACGCTCGCTAATCCCTACAGCGTGATCTCCGCGGCTATTGGTGCGCTCTCAGGCCCGCTGCACGGCGGCGCCAACCAGCGCGTGCTGCACATGCTGGATGAGATCGGCTCGCCTGCCAAGGTGGAAAGCTGGCTGGATAAAAAACTCGCCGCCAAGGAAATCATCTGGGGCATGGGCCACCGCGAATACAAAGTCAAAGACCCGCGCGCCGTGGTGCTGCATGGCTTGATCGAAAAACTGATACAACATCGCGGCGGCAAGGCGAGCCGTTACTACGACATCGCGCACGCGCTGGAAGAAGCAGCGAAAGAACGGCTCGCCGCCAAGGGCGTGTACCCCAACGTGGATTTCTACTCCGGTACCCTCTACTCCGAACTCGGCATCCCCGCCGACCAGTTCACCGCCCTGTTCGCCATTGCGCGCAGCGCCGGCTGGCTCGCCCACTGGAGCGAACAAATCGCCGACAACCGCATCTTCAGGCCGACGCAGGTCTACACCGGCGAGGCGCTGCGGGAGTATATGCCGTTGAAAGACAGATAAAAGATACAAGATAAAAGAAGCTTTTGTAGCGGGTAGATCGGCTCAAGCCGTAAGGCGGAGCCGACAAATTTTAGTCGGATCCGCTTCGCTTGATCCGACCTACATGGCTTAATCAAGCGCTAGGTTCACGCAGGATAAATCGCACCCAGTTGTACGGCGCGTTTAGCTCCGGTGACGTTGGGTAAATTCCCCGGTTTTCCTTCCAGCGTTTGTTTCGCAAGCCAGGCGAAGGCCGTGGCCTCGACCCAGTCCGGGCTGATGCCGTATTTCTCAATAGATTCGACTGAACACCGGCTTAAGCGCGCGCGCAAGCGCTGCATCAAATGCACGTTGTGCGCGCCGCCGCCGCAGATCAATATCTCTTTAGTTGTGGGGGCATGTTTTTGAATGGCGGCAGCAATTGAGGCGGCGGTGAGTTCGCACAGTGTCGCTTGTATGTCTTGCGCGCTGATGTCCAAGTGCTCTTGCGGCGCGGCATCAAGCCACGCAATGTTAAAGTGTTCGCGCCCGGTGCTCTTGGGCGGGGCGAGTGCAAAATAGCTATCGCTCAAAAGGCTGGCAAGTAATCCCTCGTGCGCCTTGCCAGTCGCTGCAAAACGTCCATCTTCGTCCATGCGTTTTTCGAGGTGACGTTCGGCCCACGTATCGAGCAACACGTTGCCCGGCCCGGTATCAAAACCCGTGACGGGTTGCTTTGCGTCCTTGGGAAGAATAGTGATATTGGCGATGCCGCCGATGTTGACGACGACGCGATCATGCTCGGAGGAGCGAAACACCGCGTTGTGAAACGCAGGCACCAGCGGCGCGCCTTGTCCACCTGCGGCGATGTCCGCGCGCCGGAAGTCGGCGACGGTGGTGATGCCGGTGCGTTGTGCGATCAGTGCGGGATTGCCGATCTGCAAACTGAACGGGTAGGGGCCGGTGGGTTGGTGACGGACGGTCTGGCCGTGGCTGCCGATCGCCAGTACCTCAGTGGCGTTAACGCCCGCCTTTTTTAACAGCGCAAGCGCGCTGTCAGCGAAGATTTCACCCAGCCGTGCATCGAGTTCCGCTATGCGCTCGATCTCGTTCGGGCCGGGGATGCACAGCGCGAGCAGCGCGGCGCGCAGTTCCGCTGTGAGCGGAGTGCGGTGGGTGGCGATGAGCTTGGATTTGCCGGCGCTGAAATCCACCAGCGCGGCATCCGCCGCGTCCATGCTGGTGCCGGACATCAGCCCGATAAAAAACTCTGACATGTAGGCTGGGACGTAGGGCCGAATTCATTCGGCCAAGGCCGTCACGGCCTGTTGGCGGCAGCGACTCTCGAACCGTTCTTGAACAGATCCATCTGCGCAACCAGGCTGTGCGCCTGCTTGGAAAACTCGGCCTTATACTTGGGCTGAATCGGTTCCGCCTTGGGTAGCGCGACCTTTAAGGGATCATGGTGCGCGCCGGCGATGCGGAACTCGTAATGCAGGTGAGGACCGGTGGCGAGGCCGCTGTGCCCCACATAAGCAATGACCTGACCCTGTTGCACCGGGCCACCCTGAGCGATGCCGTGCGCGAAGCCCGACAAGTGCCCATAGAGGGTGCTGTACTTGCCGGCATGTTGCAGGATGAGGGTATTTCCGTAACCGCCTTTCACGCCCTTGAATGCGACCTTGCCGTTACTCGCCGCGCGGATCGGCGTGCCGTTGGGCGCGGCGTAATCCACCCCCATGTGCGCGCGCATCCGGTGCAGAATCGGGTGGTAGCGGGCCACTGAAAAGCCGGAGCTGATCCGGGTGAAGTCTACGGGGGTACGCAAAAAGGCCTTGCGCATACTTAAGCCCTCGGGGGTATAGTAACTGAAACTCCCGTCACCGTCTTTGAAGCGTAGCGCGCTATAGGTCTTGCCTTGATTGGTAAACTCGGCGGAAAGGATGGCGCCATCGCGTAGCCGCTCGCCGTTCATGTAGTGTTCCTCGTAGACCACCGTGAAGCTGTCACCCTCGCGCAGGTCTTGCGCAAAATCTATGTCCCAGCCGAAGATCTTGGCCATCTGCAAGGTCAAGGTGTCCTTCATCCCCGCCTGCTGAGCGGCCTCGAACAGCGAGCTTTTGATCACGCCCGTGGCATAACTTACCCGCTTCTCTACCTCGTGGCTCATACTGCTGGCCTGAAGCTTGCCCTGCTCGCGGAACACGCGCAGCGATTTCTCCTGCACCTCGTACACCAACTCTTGAAGCTGCTTGTTATCATCCAGCCGGAGCTTGATCTGTTGGCCGGGATTGAGACGGGTCAGCGGTTTGGCTGTGTTTCCAAGGTCCATGATGTCTTGCACCTGCTGCCCGCTTAGCCCCAGCCGGTTGAACAGAATCGAAAGATTGTCGCCGCGCCCTACCGTAATGGTCTGCCACGCCTGTTGAGGAGCAATGGATTGCGGTGGAGGTATCTGAGTAGTTTGCGGCGAGGGAGGGAGAGTGAGGGGGAGGGTGACGGTTCCGATGGCTTTGTTAGCGAGGCCGAGATCAGCCGCTCGCATGGCCAGTACCGATCCCTCGTCACGGGTCGCCTCGGCCTTACCGGATATCAGTACCAAGAGGCTGCTCATGATGACCAAGCTGGCCAGCAGCACCGCCCAATGCAGATGTGAAAACGCGGGTTTCTGGGGTTCCTGGAGCATGGGCAGTTCTAATAGACGCTTCAGAAAGGTCATGTAGTGCATGGACAACCCCTTACTATATTAAAGACAGCCGCTACCATAATCGGATTGGCCGCCGAGGTCAATGTTCTTCACCCAGACTTAGATATACTGTCGCATCAAATTTCGTGCCACAATCTTCATTGTTCTGGCTGATTGCTGGGCTGTCAGGCCGGAGAGAGTCCTAAAATATGCTAATCTTGCCGCAAACATCATAAAGGCACCATCATGACATCCGCCGCCGAGGCCCTGGAGATTATCAAGCGCGGGGCTCAAGACATATTGCTGGAGAGCGAATTGCGAGAACGCCTCCAGTCAGGCCGCCCCCTGCGCATCAAGGCCGGTTTCGACCCAACCGCGCCCGACCTGCACCTCGGCCACACCGTGCTCATCAACAAACTGCGCCAATTCCAGGACTTGGGTCACGAAGTCCTGTTTCTGATCGGCGACTTCACCGGCATGATAGGTGACCCTACGGGTAAAAATGTGACGCGCAAGCCCATGTCGCGCGACGAGGTGATTGAAAACGCCCGCACGTATGAACAGCAGATCTTCAAGATACTCGACCCGGAAAAGACCCTGGTCATGTTCAACTCCAGTTGGATGGGCGAGATGTCCGCGGCCGATCTCATCGGCCTCGCCGCCAAACACACCGTGGCCCGCATGCTGGAACGCGACGACTTCCATAAACGCTACACCGGCGGCCAGCCTATCGCCATCCACGAATTTTTGTATCCATTAGTGCAGGGCTACGACTCGGTCGCCCTCAAGGCCGATGTCGAACTCGGCGGCACCGATCAGAAATTCAACCTTCTGGTCGGCCGCGAACTGCAAAAGCACTACGGCCAGCCGCCGCAGGTGGTCATCACCATGCCGCTGTTAGTGGGCCTCGACGGCGTGCAGAAGATGTCCAAGTCGCTCGGCAACGCCATCAGCATCAACGAGCCGCCCAACGACATGTTCGGTAAGCTCATGTCTGTTTCCGACGAACTGATGTGGAGCTACATTGAACTGCTCTCGTTTGAATCCAGCGTCACGATCGCGCACTGGAAGAAAGAGGTCGCGCAAGGACGCAACCCGCGTGACATCAAGGTGCAGTTTGCCAAGGAGATCGTCGCGCGCTTTCATAGCCAACAGGCCGCCGACGCAGCCCTCGACGACTTCGAGATGCGCTTCAAACAGCACGCCATACCCGATGAAATGCCAGAGATCAGCCTGGCTGCCGGCGCCACCCCACTCCCCATCGCCCAACTGCTCAAACAGGCCGGCCTCACCGCCAGCACCTCCGAGGCCCTCCGCATGATTGAGCAGGGCGGGGTGCGTTTAAATGGCGAGAAGATGAGTGATAAGACTTTGACACTCTCACCCGGTGAGACGGTGGTGGTGCAGGTCGGCAAGCGCAAATTCGCCCGGGTAACCTTGCGCTGACGACCCTTCAGCCTTTAGCTTTGGCTGCTTAATTTTCAAGCCTTTAATTGTAGATTAAGACGTCCTAAGCCCTATTGACGCCTTCCCAATGCCGCGTATAATGCGCCGCCTGCCCAGGCGAGTTGCCGGGGCGGGTTTAGAAGATGTCCAAGAGGTTGGAGTTGACGCTGCTCGCCGACTCTGTAATAATGACCCTCTCGCCGAGACTTAAGTCTTCGGTTCGCTCTTTAACAATATAGATCAAGTAATTTGTGTGGGTGCTTGCGTTGATGGTCGGTTTCACCAAAGACTGTCGATGTAAGCAACCTTAGAGTCAATTGAGTTGATTCAAAGGGTCGCTTTTCATCGAAACAAGATTGGTTGCCTCAAGCAGCCGAGATGTTTGAACTGAAGAGTTTGATCCTGGCTCAGATTGAACGCTGGCGGCATGCCTAACACATGCAAGTCGAACGCGAAAGGGGGGCAACCCCCGAGTAGAGTGGCGGACGGGTGAGTAATACGTAGGAATCTACCCAGTAGTGGGGGACAACTTAGGGAAACTTAAGCTAATACCGCATACGCACTACGGTGGAAAGCAGGGGATCGCAAGACCTTGCGCTATTGGATGAGCCTACGTCCGATTAGCTTGTTGGTAGGGTAACGGCCTACCAAGGCGACGATCGGTAGCTGGTTTGAGAGAACGACCAGCCACACTGGGACTGAGACACGGCCCAGACTCCTACGGGAGGCAGCAGTGGGGAATATTGGACAATGGGGGCAAC
>JAYUCX010000132.1:0-3236 GCA_043740145.1 Gammaproteobacteria bacterium | reverse complement strand
GCGCAGGCGAGATACACGACCGCTTGGGCGATCGCCAGTTCGCCTTCGGGGCTGCCGAGCCGCTCCTGGACATCCCAGGCCTCGAGGGCGAGTGTGAGTGCGCGCGGATCGGCGTTGCCGATGTCTTCACTCGCCATGCGCACCACCCGGCGCGCGATATACAAAGGGTCACAGCCCCCGTCCAACATGCGGGCGAGCCAATAGAGTGAGGCATCGGGGGAGGAGCCGCGCACCGATTTGTGCAGGGCGGAGATCTGGTCGTAAAAGGCCTCGCCGTATTTATCAAAGCGGCGCGCACTTCCGCCGCTCAATACCTCATTCAACAGTTCCTTGCTGATAACCTCACGCCCATCCTGCGGTTCGGCCAAGTCGGCGGCGATCTCCAGCAGGTTTAATGCTCGTCGTGCATCGCCGTCCGCCGCCGCGGCGAGCAGGTCGCGTAATTCCGCGTCCATCTCTACACGGCGTTCACCCAGGCCTTGCGCAGAATCCGATAACGCCCGATCAATGATCCGGCGGATGTCGGCGGCGTCCAGCGCCTTCAACACGTACACGCGCGCGCGTGACAACAGCGCGTTATTCAGTTCAAACGACGGATTCTCCGTGGTCGCGCCGATGAAGGTAAAGGTGCCGTTTTCGACGTAGGGCAGAAAGGCGTCTTGTTGCGCCTTATTAAAACGATGCGCCTCGTCTACAAACAGCACCGTGCCTTGGCCGAGTGCGCGCGCCTGTTGTGCCTTGGTCACCATCTCGCGGATGTCCTTGACGCCGGCGAGCACCGCCGAGATGCTTAGGAATTGGGCGTTGGACTGTTTGGCAATCAGACGCGCCAGTGTGGTCTTGCCGGTGCCGGGCGGTCCCCAAAACACCATCGAGTGCAAATGGCCGGACTCGATGGCCAGGCGCAACGGTTTGCCGGGGCCGAGCAGATGCGACTGGCCGTAAAAATCATCCAAGCGTTGCGGCCGCATGCGGTCGGCGAGAGGGCGGTAGGGGTCGTTGTTGGTCATAACAGGGCAGTTGTTGTAGCATGTTACGGCAATGGTTATAGTCTACAGCAGCTTTGAGTTTCCTTCCCCCTTTCCAGGGGGAAGCCAGAGCCTGCCCCCGGCTTGAACGGGGGATGGGGATGAAAACTTTGCATCGAGATAGTCGAATAGGGCGGGCAAATTTACCCACCGTTTTCTTCAATCAGCGTGGGCACGGCTTGACAGCCTTTGCCCACCCTACGCTGGCTTACCTATCGGCGGACTAGTGTGTAAAGACAAATAATGCACTTGAAACTTCATGGCCCATTGACGACAGAGCAATTAGCTGCTTTAGGCAGTATTGCTATGGAGTCTGCTTATTTGGAAGACCTTATTGATATGCTTATCGGAAAATTACAAAACTCTCCGATGAGCAACTGCGCGCGATTCTTCCTGGAGCAATGCTGGCCGTAAAGTTAGATATTCTGAAAGGCCTTGCGACTTTGAAACTAAAGTCAAAATCGAAAAGAGAAAAAATCAGTTCAATAATCACTCAGTTAAAGCATTTAAATAGTCAAAGAACTATAGCTATCCATGGGCAATGGCAATCACTCCAAAAGTTCACTTTAGCCGATATTGCCAAAGGGCTTGAAATTGAGATTGGAAACGCAGAAGCGACACATGTTCGCGGCAAAAAGCAACCATCAAAACTACATGCTAGTAAATTGCAAGACCTGGCAGATGGTATTAGTGAGTATCGTGATCAACTGTTCCAATTTTCTCTTTATGAATGGATTCGCCCTGCGGCCATTCGATCTGCTCGCAAATCGCGTTCCAAATCTCGATAATGGAGTCACGTTCAGCCCGTGTAGGGCGCAATTGTTATTGCGCCGAATGAAAATCCGGTGCAATGCGCTTCGCTTATGGGCATCCTACATTACGCCTTAAGCGAGTTTTGAGTTGGGGCTGAATTCGTTTTCCTACACTATGCGGCTGTCGTATTGCCGGGGCGACCATGAGGTGTTACTATGGTAACACCTGAAGAAATTTCAATCCTGCCATGACCTCGACCACGACGCTCAAGCTGCCCGAAAAACTCAAGACCCGGATCGCTCGCCTGGCCAAGGAGACCGGCCGCTCCGCACACAGCCTGATGCTTGAGGCGCTGGAGCGGGAAGTCGTACGCGAAGAACGGATGCGGGAATTTGTACGCGAGGCGCTGGCCTCTGATGCCGGGGTTGAGGAGGGTGCGGCGGTATACCGGGCTGAGGATGTTCATTCCTGGCTGGAACGGTTGGCAGGGAAGCGTCAGGCCGCGCGGCCGAAGCCGTGGCGCAAGTAGTCTATACGCAGAACGCGCTTGCCAACCTTGAGCGCGCATTTGATTTCCTTGCCGAGCACGACCCACACGCGGCGGTAGCGTCGGCGGCCGCGATCCGCGAAGCCGTTGAAACCTTATCGAATCACCCCCTGATAGGCAGACGTGTCGAAGGGAACGTGCGCGAGCTGGTGATTTCCTACGGCAAAACCGGCTATGTCGCGCTTTATCGCTTCCTGCCCCAGCAGAACCTGATCCGCATTCTCGCCATCCGGCACCAACGCGAACTGGATTATCGGATTTAGCCGGATTACCTCAGCGGATTACCTCAGGGTCAGAGCCTTTATAGGGTCCCGATCGGCGAGGGGTTGGAAGTGGAGGTCGGGGTGTTGCATAAGTCAGGTCAAAATCATCTTTAGACCGGCGATGACCAGCACCACGGCGAGCAGGCGGCGCAGAATAGGGCTCGCCAGACGGCGGCTGCCCAGTTCGGCGCCGATAAAGCCGCCCAATATCGCGGCTGGGATCCACCAGACTATGGGTGCGGGAATGTATTTTACGCTGGTTAGGTGGCCCAGCAGTCCGGCAATTGAATTGGCCAGGATGAAAGGAGCGGCAACGGCCGAAGTGTGACGCACGTCGGCCCAGCGCATGAACAGCAGCAGCGGGCTGAGAAAGATGCCGCCGCCGACGCCGGTCAAGCCGGATAACAGGCCGATACCCGAACCGGAGGCAACGGCGATGGGCAGCGAGACCGGCCGGGTCGCTGTACCGGTTGCGGGCAAATGGCGAAATAAACGGTAGGCGGCAAACAGCAGCACCGCGCCCACTATGGGTTTATAGAACTGGTTGGGCAGGGTGAGTGCGCCGCCCAGAAAGGCAAACGGCACGGCGCTCGCGGCGAACGGCCAAAACAGCGGCCAGCTAAAATAACCGGCCCGCGAGAAACG
>JAYUCX010000131.1:0-3241 GCA_043740145.1 Gammaproteobacteria bacterium | reverse complement strand
TGTGGGAGCGCGTCTCGGTGAAAAATCAGACCTCGCTGGCGGCGCTCAATTTCGGCCAAAGCGCCATCATCGCGGTGGGTGTGACCCTGCTCATGATCTTGGCGAGCCAGGAAGTCGCAAATGGCCGGCTTACCCTGGGGGATCTGGTGCTCATCAACGCCTTTCTGATTCAGATGTTCATCCCGCTTAATTTCCTGGGGTTTGTCTACCGTGAGATCAAAAACTCGCTCGCCGACATGGAGCGGATGTTCAGCCTGCTTACACAACACACCGAGGTCAAAGAAAGCCCCAACGCCAAGCCGTTGGACGTTGGAACAGGAGAGTTGCGCTTTGAACACGTGAGTTTCGGTTATGACGACAACCGGCAGATTCTCTATGACGTGGACTTTGTCATTCCACCTGGCCGCAAGATCGCGGTGGTCGGCCCCAGCGGCGCGGGCAAGTCCACCCTCGCGCGGCTCTTGTTCCGTTTCTACGATGTGACCGGGGGACGCATCACCCTCAACGGCCAGGATATCCGCGCAGTGACCCAACAAAGCCTGCGCGCCGCCATCGGCATCGTTCCACAGGATACGGTGCTGTTCAACGACAGCATTTATTACAACATCGCCTACGCTTCGCCCGATGCCTCGCGCGAGGAAATCCTGCGCGCCGCAAAGCTCGCGCACATTCATGAATTTATCGAATCCCTGCCCAACGGTTATGACACCATGGTCGGCGAGCGCGGCCTCAAACTCTCCGGCGGCGAAAAGCAGCGCGTGGCGATTGCCCGCACCATCCTCAAAAATCCCAGGATTCTGATCTTCGACGAGGCGACATCGGCGCTCGATTCAAAATCCGAACAGACGATACTCGGCGCGCTCGCCGAGGTCGCCAGCGATCACACCACGCTGGCGATCGCGCATCGCCTGTCCACCATCATTGACGCCGATCAGATCCTGGTGATGGAGCGCGGCCGCATCGTCGAACGCGGCACGCACCGCGAACTGCTGGACAGAGGCCAGATCTACGCACAGATGTGGACCTTGCAGGAATCAGAGGATAGAGCCCAGCGGACCGAGCAAGGCCGAATGAATTCGGCCCTACAGTTGTAGACGCGACGGTATTCGCATATCCTGATTATAAACCTCGCGCCTCTCGCCCTCTGATGATCAACATGCGCCTGCCCTCGCTTTCGCCCTCGCGTCTGCTGTTACTCATCTTCCTGATCGGCTTTCTGTTGAGCTTTGTGCAGATCGGGGTACTGACCATCGCATTCGACAAGCTGGACTTGTCGCAATCCTCGGCCTTTCTGTTGTTGTTCGCCTCCCTCATCGGCAGCGCCGTCAATCTGCCGCTGTTCAGTGTCAAATCCGAGCCCCTCGACCCTCAATTAGTGCCTGAACTGTTCCGCGAACTGGTACGTGATAATCTGCGCCGCTTCAAGGGCAAGACCCTGATCGCCGTCAACGTGGGCGGCTGCCTTATCCCCTTGAGTTTCTCGTATTACCTTATGCGGAACACCCCGGTCGGCATCCTGGACGTGCTGTTCGCCACACTGATCGTTCCCGCCGTATGCCGCACCCTCAGCAGGCCCGTGCCCGGACTCGGCATCACCCTACCGGTATTCATCGCACCGGTCACGGCCGCCGTGTTCGCCCTCCTGCTCGACTCCGAGCACAGCGCGCCGCTGGCGTACATTTCCGGCACTTTGGGCGTGTTGATCGGCGCCGATCTGTTGCGGCTCGACAGCATCCGCAAGATGGGGTCGCCCATCGCCTCCATCGGCGGCGCGGGCAGCTTCGACGGCATCTTTCTCACCGGTCTCGTCGCGGTGTTGCTCGCGTGAAAACCGTGCTCATCACCGGCTGCTCCAGCGGCATCGGGCTGTGTCTGGCGGAAGGTTTGCGGGTGCGCGGTTATCGTGTGTTCGCTACGGCGCGCAAGCCCGAGGATGTCGCGCTGCTGGCGGGACGTGGTTTCGAGGCTTTGCATCTGGATCTCGATGACTCCGCGTCCATTCTCGCGGCCGTCGAAACTATCATCCAACGCAGCGGCGGGCGGCTCGATGCGCTCATCAATAACGCGGCCTACGGCCAGCCTGGCGCGGTCGAGGATTTGCGGCGTGATGTGTTGCGGGCGCAGTTTGAGACCAATCTGTTTGGCTTGCTGGAACTAACCAACCAAGTCATTCCATTGATGCGCCAGCAGGGTCACGGGCGGATTATTATCATCGGCTCGTTGTTGGGCTACGTCCCCATGCCTTATCGCGGCGCCTATAACGCCTCCAAATACGCGCTGGAGGGATTGAGTGATACGCTGCGTTTGGAACTGCACGGCAGCGGAATTTCCGTGTCGCTGGTCGAACCCGGCCCGACCAAGAGCAAGTTTCGCGTCAACGCCTATACGGCGTATAAAAAAAATATCCATCCCGAACAGAGCGCGCATCGTGAACGCTATGTCGGACTGGAGCGGCGTCTTACCAAGGCCGGCCCGGCCGCGCCCTTTACCTCCCCGCCCGAAGCAGTGTTACGAAAGGTGATTCACGCCATGGAGAGTCCCCGCCCACGTATCCGTTACTATGTCGGTCTCCCCAGCCATCTGTTCGCCCTACTCAAGCGGCTGTTGCCGCAACGGCTATTGGATAGTCTGTTGTTGCGCATCTCCCGCAACGAGATGCGAGAATGAACAGGAGTCTCTGACACATCAGAGGTTCCTTAAATTCTAAATGAGGAATGCCTATGGCGATTTACGCAATCGGCGATGTGCAAGGTTGTTTCGATGAGTTACAAACACTCTTGAAGCAGATCGGCTTCGAGGCGGGACGCGACCGGTTGTGGTTTACCGGAGACCTGGTGAATCGCGGTCCAAAGTCGTTACAGGTACTGCGCTTTGTCAAAGGTTTGGCGGGTGATGCGGTGACCGTGCTGGGCAACCACGATCTGCACCTGCTCGCGGTGGCGGAGGGCCGGGATCGCTACCGCTACAACGATACCTTTGATGACGTGCTGAATGCGCCGGATGGCGATGAGCTGCTGGATTGGCTGCGGCACCGGCCGTTGCTGCATCATGATGCCAAGCTGGGTTATACCCTGATACACGCCGGCCTGCCCCCGCAGTGGGATTTGGCGCAGGCCGAGGCGTGCGCAGCAGAGGTGGAAGCGGTGCTGAGGGGACGGCGCTATGGCGAGTATTTCGAGCATATGTACGGAAATCAACCCGAACTCTGGTCGGACGATCTCACGGGTTGGGAGCGGCTGCG
>JAYUCX010000130.1:0-3245 GCA_043740145.1 Gammaproteobacteria bacterium | reverse complement strand
TGCTCAACGTGCTGTTTGTGATTCCGCTTGCCAAATTCGGCGTGGGCCATGCGGGTATCGCCCTGGCCACGGCGCTCGCCGCGTTTCTCAATGCCGGGCTGTTGTATGGCGCGCTCCGTAAGACCGGCGCTTATCAGGCCGCGCCGGGCTGGAGGGTGTTTGCGGCGCGCATCGCGGGGGCCAATCTGATCATGGCGGCTGTGCTGTGGGTAGCGATGGGAGATTTATCGCAGTGGTTGCAATGGCCGGCCATGACGCGCGGCGGGCACTTGGTTTTACTCATTGCCGCCGCCGCCCTGGCGTATCTCGTCAGCTTGTGGATGTTCGGGTTGCGCTTAAAGGCCTTGGTGATGAAATCAGGAAGTCCGTGATGAATGCAGGATGTCCGTTACAATAAGCGTTTTATAAATGCGTGTGTGGCCACATGGAGCTTATCCGAGGTCTTTACAATCTGCGCCCTCACCACCACGGTTGTGTGGCGACCATCGGCAACTTTGACGGAGTGCATCTCGGTCACCAGGCAGTCCTGGGTCAATTGGCCGAAAAGTCCTCCGAGCTTGGGTTGCCCTCGGTGGTGGTGACTTTTGAACCGCAGCCGCGGGAGTTTTTTGCCAGGAGCCAGAGCCCTGCCCGGTTGACCCGGTTCCGGGAAAAAATCCAGGTCCTGCGGCGTTACTCGGTGGATCGTGTGGTTTGTCTGCGCTTCGATGAGAAACTGGCCAATATGGAGGCGCAGGATTTCATACAAAGACTGCTGGTGGAGGGACTCGGGGTGCGCTATCTGGTGGCCGGCGATGATTTTCGTTTCGGGCATGACCGCCGGGGAGATTTCGCGATGCTGCAAACGGCGGGCGCGCGATATGGATTCCAAGTCGTGAACATGCACACCTTTAGTGTGGACAACATCCGCGTGAGCAGCACGCGCATTCGTGAGGCACTTGCAGCGGGTGATTTCACTACTGCGGAAAAATTATTGGGACGGCCGTACCGCATGTCAGGGCGTGTGGCGCATGGTGACAAGCTGGGCAGCAGGCTCGGTTTTCCGACGGCGAATATTCATTTACACCGGAAGATGGCGCCCCTGCAAGGCGTGTTTGTAGTGGAGATGTTCGGCCTCAGCCGGGAGCCTGTTTCGGGGGCCGCCAACGTCGGTACCCGGCCCACCCTCAATGGGACGCGCTGCCTGCTGGAGGTCCACCTGCTGGATTTTAATGAGGACATCTACGGGCGCTATGTGCAGGTGGAGTTTCTGCACAAGCTGCGCGATGAGGTGCGTTATGATTCGTTGGACGAATTGAAAGACGCGATAGCCAAGGATTGCGAACAGACGCGTGAGTTTTTTCGTAAAGACAGATAAAAGATACAATACAAGATACAAAAGAATGCTCGATGTGCTTGCCGCTAACTTGTATCTTCTATCTTGTATCTGTTTTTAAGAGGCCATTGTGATTGATTACAAAAACACTTTAAATCTGCCGCAGACCGATTTTCCGATGAAGGCGAATTTGCCGGTGCGCGAGTTGGAGATTTTACGCCATTGGGATGAGATCGGGCTGTATGGCAAGTTGCGTGAAACCGGGCGCGGGCGGAAAAAGTTTGTCCTGCACGACGGTCCGCCCTACGCCAATGGGGAGATCCATATCGGTCATGCGGTCAACAAGGTGCTCAAGGATATTATCGTCAAGGCCAAGACCTTGAGCGGTTTTGACGCGCCTTACGTGCCGGGCTGGGATTGCCACGGCCTGCCCATCGAGCTGATGGTTGAGAAAAAAATCGGCAAGGCGGGTGTTAAGGCGGACGCTAAAACCTTTCGCAAGGCCTGCCGCGATTATGCTCATCAACAAGTAAATACCCAGCGCGAGGACTTCAAACGTTTAGGAGTGGTGGGCGATTGGGACCATCCTTATCTCACCATGGACTTCAAGTTCGAGGCCGACATCATTCGTTCACTCGGGCGTGTAATTAAGAGCGGTCATGTCTACAAAGGCTTTAAGCCGGTGCACTGGTGCGTGGACTGCGGGTCGGCGCTGGCCGAGGCCGAGGTCGAATACGAGGACAAGACTTCGCCCGCCATAGATGTGCGCTTTGCCGTATGTGACGAAGCGGCGTTGTTGAGCCGCTGCCGTGTGGTGCCGGAGCATGAAGGGAAAGGACCCATATCGGTGGTCATCTGGACCACGACGCCGTGGACCTTGCCGGCGAATCACGCCGTGGCGCTCAATCCGGAGTTCGATTATGTCGTCGTGCAATGCTCGGGTGAACTCGGCCTTGAGCGCCTGGTGTTGGCGGAGCGACTGATGAAAGATGCCATGTTGCGCTACGGTATGGATGACTATCATGTGGTCGCCTACGCACGCGGCTTCGATCTTGAAGGCGTCAAATTGCAACACCCGTTTTATGATCGGGAAGTGCCGGTTATTTTGGGCGATCATGTCACGGCCGAGGCCGGCACCGGCGCCGTGCATACCGCGCCTGGGCATGGCCAGGAGGACTATGTCATCGGTCAGCGTTACGGGTTGCCCGTGGACAACCCGGTGGGCGGTGATGGTAAATTTTTACCGGGCACAAAATATTTCGCGGGCATGCATGTTTGGCAGGCCAATGATGAAGTCATCGAGGTATTAAAAACGCGAGGTGCGCTGGTGCGTGAACAGGCGCTGCGGCATAGCTATCCGCACTGCTGGCGCCACAAGACCCCGATTATCTTTCGTGCCACGCCGCAGTGGTTTATCGGCATGGAACAGAAAGGTCTGCGCAGTGCGGCCTTGTATGCGATTGAGCAGACAAAATGGGTGCCGGATTGGGGCCGGGCGCGCATCGAGGGCATGGTGGCGGGACGTCCCGATTGGTGTATCTCGCGTCAGCGTACCTGGGGTGTGCCGATTGCGCTGTTTGTCCATAAAGAGAGCGGCGAACTGCACCCTGACACCGAGAAGCTCATCGAACAGGCCGCTAAATGGGTCGAGCGAGAAGGCATTGACGCCTGGTTTGACCTCATTCCTAAAGAGGTGTTGGGAGACGAAGCGGCGCACTATGATAAGGTCACGGATACGCTGGATGTGTGGTTTGATTCCGGCGTCACGCACGCCTGCGTGCTGGAACAGCATGCCGAGTTGAATGGCGTGCCTGCTGATTTATATCTGGAAGGTTCCGATCAGCATCGAGGCTGGTTCCAGTCGTCCTTGTTAACCTCGGTTGCCATGCGCGGCGATGCGCCTTATAAATCCGTGCTCACACACGGCTTT
>JAYUCX010000129.1:0-3253 GCA_043740145.1 Gammaproteobacteria bacterium | reverse complement strand
GCTTTGAAGGCAATCAGGCGCCGGAATTTCTGAGGACTCACCCCGTGACGACCTCGCGCATCGCCGACACCCGTAACCGCGCAGAGCAATACCCGTATCGCCAGATTCAGGATAGCCTGGAGTACCACCTCACACGCGCCAAGCTGCGGGTGTTGAGCGAGGCTAATCCCAGAATTAGCGTCAAACGCTTTGCGGAGGCGCTCAAGCAGGGTCAGCACCGCAACGAGCAGGCCGAGCACTACGGTTATGCGCTGGCGCTGTTAAAGAGCGGAGAGACGGCGGCGGCCCGCACCGAGGCGCAGCAACTCATCTCCCGCGACAAGGAGAATTTCCACTACCTAGCCCTGCTGGCGCAGATCGAAATGGCGGACGGACAATCCGCAAAGGCCCTGGATCTCTATGGCCTGGCGCTGGAACTTTATCCCGGCAATCGGCCGCTTACCCTGTTGTATAGCCAGGCCTTGTTACAGGCGGGGCAACCCGACAAGGCGCGGCGACTACTGCAAGGTCACCTGCGGCACCGTTCCGCGGAGCCGGCCGTTTACCAACTCCTAGCCCAAGCGGCCGGTCAGACAGGCCGGCAGGCCGAGGCCCATCAGGCCCAAGCGGAGTATTATTATTTGAACGGTCAAACCGACGCCGCCATTCAACAGCTTACCCTGGCCCTCGGCCTCAAGGACACGGACTTTTATCTCGCCTCGCAGATCGAGGCACGTCTCAAGGAACTCAAAGATGAGGCGGCGCTGGCTAGCAAAGAATAGTATAATGACAAATCTTTCCAGTCATTCCACGACTTAAATTCGGAGTATGCTTAGATGGACAAGCAGCGCAGACGCTTTCTGAAAAGCGGTCTGGTCACCGGTCTGTTGGGCCTAGCCGCCGGTGTAGGGCTGTTCATCCCGCGCTGGGTGTGGGCCGCGTGGCCGAGCTCGGCCTTTCAGGCCAAGACCCTGTTTGGCGCCCTGGAGCCGCTGTTCGGCAGCGGCAGTGTCAACCTGACCCCTGCCGATGAGGACATCACCCTCACCGTCACCGATCTCGCCGAGAATGGCGCCGTGGTACCGGTGACGGTATCGAGCCGCCTGCCCAACGTGGAATCCATCACCTTGCTGGTAGATAAAAATCCCAATAGCCTGGTGGCCCAGTTCAAACTGGCGAAAAATACCCAGGCCTATATCAAGACCAATATCAAAATGGCCGAGACCTCCAAGGTCTACGCCGTGGTCAAATCTGGGGACAAACTCTACAGCACTAACAAGAAGGTCAAGGTCACCCTGAGCGGTTGCGGGAATTGAACCTAAGGAAACTCTGAAAAAGTCATCCATGACATTTTTCAGAGACGGCCGCTCCTGCGCATCCGTGCGCCCGTGGCATTGGGGCTTCCTGCCCGGTAAAAAACGAAAAGTGCGATTTTAGTTTTTCTTCATTATTCAATCGCTTAGTGCGATTGAATAATGGCAATACATCCCTGTATCGCGGGAACCGCTGACTTAATCAGAGGTTCCCTAACAGGTTGTTGAAAAAAGCCCGTCCATGGGCCGCACGCAGGCTGCTTTTCAACAGCCTGCTAACTGCAAACCCTGGTTGAGAGAAAATTATGTCAGACAAGATTAAGATCCGCGCCACCCTCGAAGGCGAGGTCACCACGGTCAAGACCCAGATTATTCATCCTATGGATACGGGCCTGTTTAAAGATTCCAAGGGCGTGCCGATCCCGGCCTACTTCATTCAGGAGGTCAAGGTGGAGCATAATGGTAACCCCATACTTGAAACTGTGTGGGGCATCGCCATCTCCAAGAATCCTTATATGGCCTTCAACTTCACGGGCGGCAAGAAGGGCGACGCCATCAAATTGAGTTGGGTGGATAACAAGGGCGGCACGGATTCAATTGAAACTACCATAGGATAGGGGCTGGGGATTAAGGGTGAGGAACTAGGGGTGAGGTGTAAGGCGTAAAACCGATTTTCCCACCCCTCACGCCTTACTACTATCCCCCAGCCCCTGCCATACTATGCGTATCGGAAACTATAAGCTTAATAATAATCTGGTGCTGGCGCCGATGGCGGGAGTCACCGACCGGCCGTTCCGCCAGCTCTGCAAGAATCTGGGCGCCGGGCTCGCGGTCTCCGAGATGGTGTCCTCGAATTCTCTGCTATGGGGCAGCGAGAAGACCCAGCGCCGCGCCAATCACGAGGGCGAAACCGAACCGCGCACGGTGCAGATCGCCGGCGCCGATCCCAAGCTCATGGCGCAGGCCGCGCAATACAACGTGGACAAGGGAGCGCAGATCATAGACATCAACATGGGCTGCCCCGCCAAGAAGGTGTGCAACGTCATGGCGGGCTCCGCCCTGCTGCAGGACGAACCTCTGGTCGGCCGCATCCTCGACGCCGTGGTCGCCGCCGTGCAGGTGCCCGTCACACTCAAGATCCGCACCGGCTGGGATAAAAACCATCGCAACGGCGTCATCGTCGCGCGGATTGCCGAGCAGGCGGGCATCCAGTCGCTGGCCGTGCACGGCCGCACCCGCGCCTGCGCGTATACCGGCGAAACCGAATACGACACCATCGCCGCCATCAAGGCGGCGGTCAACCTCCCGGTCATCGCCAACGGCGACATCCGCACCCCGCAACAGGCGAAATATGTACTCGAGTATACCGGCGCCGACGGCGTCATGATAGGACGCGCCGCGCAGGGCAAGCCGTGGATCTTCCGCACCATCGGCCATTATCTTGCCACCGGAGAACTGTTACCCGAACCGGGGATCGAGGAGATCCGTGAGATCATGCTCGGCCACATCGCCAATCTCTACCAGTTTTACGGCGAACACACCGGCGTATTGATGGCACGCAAACACCTCTCCTGGTACAGCAAGGGTCAGATCGGCGGCGGCGCCTTCCGCCAGACCATCAACGCGGCGCAAACCGTGAACGACCAGTGGACGCTGACTCGGGACTTCTTCGATTCCCTTGCGGCGAGCGGCGTTACGGAGTGCGCCGATGAGGTGGGGCTGGCGGCATGACTAAACCGAAACCTCATAACAAACCGCTGCGCGACTGTATCAAGGAAGCGCTCGAAACGTACTTCGAGGATCTGGATGGCCATAAGCCCGGCGATCTCTACCAGATGGTGTTGAGTGAAGTCGAACAGCCGCTGCTGGAAATTCTGCTGCGCTATACGCGCGGCAATCAAAGCAAGGCGGCGGTCAACCTCCCGGTCATCGCCAACGGCGACATCCGCACCCCGCAACAG
>JAYUCX010000128.1:0-3263 GCA_043740145.1 Gammaproteobacteria bacterium | reverse complement strand
CGCTGCACGCCGAGGGCTTCAATCTGGTCTTGCACTACCGTCAATCCAGGGACGCCGCGCAGACCTTGCAGGCCAAGCTTAACACGGTACGTGAAAATTCGGTGGCCTTGATAGAGGGAGACTTGCTCAATACCGGCAAACTGCCAAGACTGGTGCAGCAGGCTGTTGACGCCTGGGGGCGGCTCGATGTGCTGATTAACAACGCCTCGAGTTTTTATCCGACGCCGGTGGGCGAGGTCACCGAGGCCCAATGGGATGATTTGCTGGGGAGTAATCTCAAGGCGCCGTTTTTTCTTGCCCAGGCCGCCGCACCCGCACTCGCCGCGCACCACGGCTGCATCGTCAACATGGCGGATATCCACGCCGAGCGACCGCTCAAGGGTTATCCGGTGTACAGCGCCGCCAAGGCCGGTTTGGTGATGCTCACCAAGGCCCTGGCCCGCGAATTGGGCCCCACGGTGCGCGTGAACGCCGTCGCCCCCGGCTCGGTACTCTGGCCCGACAACCTGGACGAAGAGACCAAACAACACATCAAATCACGCACCGCGTTGAAACGCGCCGGACATCCCAGCGACGTGGCGCGCGCCATTTTATTTCTGATCCGCGACGCGGGTTATATCACCGGACAGGTCATCGCCGTGGATGGTGGACGGTCGATTTGCAGCTAGACAGATAAAAACCGTTACCGCGGAGAACACCGAGAGAGGGAGAATCATTTTGGTCTTAACCCTCTGCGTCCTCTGCGTCCTCTGCGGTGCAGGAATGAAGCTATGCCTCAATAGTACCTTTCAGTGTTACCCGCCAAATACTATGCGTGTGTTTGTCGAAGCCCTCCCACAATTCTGCATACGTTTTACCCTCAACAGGATGCTTTACCTCCCCCGCAATCTCTGCCAGCGGGCACAGCGCAAAGGCACGTTTCAGAATATCCGGGCGCGGTAATATCAAGCCGGGTTGCTGGCTAACCATGTCTCCATAAATCAGCAAATCGAGATCAAGGGTGCGTGAAGAGTAACGCGGGCCGCTGCGCACTCGCCCGTGTCGGTCTTCTATCTCTTGCAGTTTGCGCACTATGGTATGCACGTCTTCATCGGTATCGAAACCGACTACTAGGTTGTAAAAGTTATCGCCCTCAAAGCCGTAGGCCTTGCTTTCGTAGATGGATGACACGATCAACTCTTTGGAATGCTTGCGCAGCGCAGCAAGGCCTGAACGGATATTGTATTCGCGCTCGATGTTGCTGCCGATGCTGACATAGACGCGGGTCACGATGAATGCCTGCAGCGTTCGATGATGACACCCACGTCCACCGCGCCGCGCACCGCGCCTTTCTTGTTGACGCGCAAGCGCAGCCAATTGATATTAAATTCGTTCAAAACAATCTCCGCGACACGCTCGGCCAGCGTCTCCACCAATTGAAATTGATTGTTACCCACATATTCTATCAGGCGCTTGGCCACGGCCTTGTAATCCAGGGTATCTGCAATCTTATCGCTCGCCGCCGCCTTGCGGATGTCGGCGGCCATATCGAGATCGAGAATGACAGCCTGTTTGACGCGCCGCTCCCACTCGAAGATACCGATGACCGTGTTAATTTTAAGATCGTGGAGGTAGATAATGTCCATGTGGTAGTTTATTCACATCAAATGCCGCTTTGGCGAGATTAAAGACTTGACCGCGAGCCGCCTAGCGGTTCCAATATGGGCCTATGATTGTACCTGCACTCACCCTGGTCTTGTTAATTTTCGGTTACCTACTCGGCTCGCTGTCGAGCGCCATCATCGTGAGCCGCATCATGAGCCTTCCCGACCCGCGCAAACAAGGTTCCGGCAATCCCGGCGCGACCAACATCTTGCGGCTGGCGGGCAAGGGCCCGGCGGCGATTGTCTTGTTGGGCGACATGATGAAGGGTTTAGTCCCGTTGCTCATAGCCGGTTACTTTGAGTTGCCGCCTATGGCGCTGGCCGGTATTGCGCTGGCTCCTTTTTTAGGCCATATCTATCCGGCCTTTTTTGATTTTCAAGGCGGCAAAGGCGTGGCGACCTTCTTTGGCGTGCTACTCGGCCTGTCGTGGACGGTAGGGGCTTTGGCGTTGCTCACATGGCTGGCCGTGGCGTTACTGTTTCGTCTCTCTTCGCTCGCCGCGCTCAGTGCGGCCTTGATGGCTCCGCTTTATCTGCACTGGTTTCATGCACCTTTACCCTTACTGGTGGTCAGTATCATTATGAGCACGCTGCTGGTGCTGCGCCATCAAATCAATATTCAAAACCTGCTCAAGGGCGCTGAACCGAAAATCGATTTCTCGCGTAAAAACGAACCGGCGGTGAAACAATGAAGATTCAAATCCTGCCTTTGTTTGAAAAATTGATAGGCGTGGTACTGTCGGTAATCCTGGTCTTTATCACGCTGGGAATCATCATCGGCGTCGTGCAATTGTTCCTGACACTGGGCGATCTGTTGGCCACCAAAGAGCTGGCCGGCCAGTATCAACAGATTATTTCCGAGGTGCTGACGCTGTTTATCCTGATCGAACTGTCACGCACGCTGGTAGACTATTTCACCACCCATCGGCTGCGCATGACCTTTATCGTGGATGCGGCAATCGTATTTTTGCTGCGCGAGATCATGATTAAGATCTTCGAACACAAGATTACTCCTGATGAGATCTATGCCTTGAGCGTCTTATTGCTCGTGCTGAGCTTATTGCGCATCGGCTCGGTGGTAGTCTTTCAGCGCGAGAAGAGGATGATGGAACCCGGCCCCAGGAGCCAAGGCTGACTGGCGCTGGCCGAATGAATTCGGCCCTACCGCACTTTTAGAATCACTCCGCCCGGTTGCAGGGCCAGGGTCTCCAGCGTGCCCCCCAATTCGGCGATGTTGAGTCCGAGCTTGCGGTTCTCCGGGGCGCTGGGATCAAACACGATATGAGTAATGCCCTTGAGATAGGTCAGCAGGGTCTCACCGTCCTTGGCCGCCGGCGGTAGCGGCAAAACCTCGCACTTGCAGGCGATCATGGTGCGCGCCGGCCATTGGCTCGCTACACGGAGGGATTTCTTATCGGCCTCTTCCTGGATCAGCGTGTAGATAAGGCGATCTTGGGGCGATAACCATCCTCGTTCGACCGACTCGTAGTAATTTCTGTCTACCGTCATGAACCATGTGGCGGCGATGACTAGCAGCGCGAACACCCCGCCGCGCTTTCCTGCGTACCCCTGAGGACCCAAGGACTCGTTGAGAGCGATCATCTGCGGCAAGCCGTAATA
>JAYUCX010000127.1:0-7734 GCA_043740145.1 Gammaproteobacteria bacterium | reverse complement strand
GGCGGCAATATCGGTCATCGCCCCGGTATCAAGGGCGGTTACTTCCCCGTCCCGCCGGTGGATTCCGCACAGGACATCCGCTCCGCCATGTCGCTCGCACTGGAAGAGATGGGGCTGGTGGTGGAAGCCCATCATCACGAGGTCGCCACCGCCAACCAGAATGAAATCGCCACCCAATTCAACACCCTGGTGAGGAAGGCCGACGAGCTGTTGATCTTGAAGTATGTGGTGTTGAATGTGGCCCACGCCTACGGCAAGACCGCGACCTTCATGCCTAAACCTCTGGTCGGCGACAACGGTTCCGGCATGCACTGCCATCAGTCGCTCGCCAAGGCCGGCAAGAACCTGTTTACCGGCAACAAGTACGGCGGCCTGTCCGACCTCGCGCTCTACTACATCGGCGGCATCATCAAACACGCGCGCGCGTTGAACGCCTTCTGCAACCCCGGCACCAACAGCTACAAGCGCCTGGTGCCCGGCTTCGAGGCCCCGGTCATGCTCGCCTACTCGGCGCGCAACCGCTCCGCCTCGATCCGCATCCCCTACGTCTCCAACCCCAAGGGCCGGCGCATCGAGGTGCGCTTTCCCGACCCGACCGCCAATCCGTATCTGGCCTTTTCTGCCATGGTGATGGCGGGCCTGGACGGCATCCAGAACAAGACTCATCCGGGCGAGGCGATGGACAAAGATCTCTACGATCTGCCGCCGGAAGAGGAAAAGAAAATCCCGAAGGTGTGCCACTCGCTCGACATAGCGCTCGAACACCTCGACAAGGATCGCAAGTTCCTGACCGCGGGCGGCGTGTTCACCAATGACGTGATTGATTCGTACATAGACCTCAAGATGCAGGAAGTCACGCGCCTGCGCATGACCTCGCATCCGGTCGAGTACGACATGTATTACAGTTTGTAAGGTCTCTACTCGTCCGTATGAAAATAAAATACCCCCCACAACGGGGGTGTTTGTTTTTTTGGAATTGCCTTTAGATTTCACCAATAACTCGTTGAGAACCTGATGCAATCACATGCGAAACCCGCAGTCAGCCGTCGTTTCCAAGGGGCTCGGCGGGGAAAATCGTCAAATATCCGAGGTTGCAATTGGCTGGCGAATGTACTCTAATTTTGCCTGCCCTGAGTTTGGGGCGATTGAAAAAGGCCATGGAGGCCTTTTTCAATCGCGCGTAGCCAGGTCTGGTTAAGGCTCCCAACAGTGAGGGTGTGGTTTTGTAAAGGGAGTACTCTGCGGGGGTGTGTACGCCTCTGCGGCAAGCAGCAAGACACCTTGCTCGCTAAGGAATCTCTGGTTTATTCAGAGATTCCTGTGGCACATGGATGTGCCACCATTTTTCAATCACGGAAGTGATTTAAAAATGAAGAAAAGCAAAAATCGCATTTTTGCTTTTCGTCTCTGAAAATTCCATGGATGGAATTTTTCAGAGTTTCCCTAATAATTAAAGAGTCTGTGCGCATGATAGTACAACTACGTAAAACCATTGCGGTCTTCATACAGCGTTGGTACCCGGAACGACAATTTTTTTATCGCAGCCGCGGTCAGGTGCGTTTCGTCTCGCTGTCGCAGCATGTACAAATCGCGTTGAGTCTGCTGTTAGTGGCGGGCCTTGGCGGGAGCGTATTTGCCTGGGTCACCGCCCCTAGTTACGCCGAACTGGCGGCAGGCGTCGCCGAACTGAGGGAGGAACGCAATGCCCTGCAGGCGCAGGCAAAATCCCTGACCACTCAGGTCGCCGCATTGCAGGACAAACTTGGCGATGCCCTCAAACAAGTCGCCAGCATTCCCGCTAAAGACACTCGCATCGCCGAACTGACCTCGCAGCAAACCAGTTCACAGACCCGCCTACTCGCCCTCAACTCCCAGGTATCTACACTGCAAACCAATCTGGACGACGCCCTCAAACGGGTCGCCGAGATCAAGCGCTCGCAGGAAACCCTGGTCGCACACATTCAGGAACGCACCGAGAGCAACGCCGAACGCCTCGAACAGGCAATCGCCATGACGCGGCTCGATCTCAACAAATTGATGGCCGACAGCAGTCGTAACAGTAACAGCAAGCTGGGACGCGGCGGTCCGTTTATTCCGCCGTCGGCGGCCGCCCCGAAAAGCCCGTTTGCCGATATGCAGGACTTGTTCGAGAGCAGCATGGTGCAGCTGGAGGCGCAATTGGACCGCTGGGCCAGCCTGGAACGCATCTTTGAACGCTTGCCGGTGGTGCCGCCGGTGAACACGGGCCACGTCTCCAGCCGCTTCGGCAAACGCAGCGACCCATTCACCGAGCAGCAGGCCTTTCACAGCGGCATAGATTTTTCCGCGGAGCTGAATACGCCCGTCTACGCCACCGCGCCGGGTTTGGTGACCTTCGCCGACCGCGACGGCCCTTACGGCTACGTGGTGGAGATAGACCACGGGCTGGGCATCAAGACCCGCCACGGTCATCTGAACAAGGTGCTGGTGAAACAGGGCGAGCGTGTCGTATTGCTCCAGAAGATCGGGCTGATAGGCTCCACCGGACGCAGCACCGGCCCGCATGTGCATTTTGAGGTGCTGTACCGCGGAACGCCCCGCGATCCGGCTAATTTCATGGAGGCGGGCAGACATGTTTTCAAAGAGTGATAAATCGGATCGCCCCGCCGCGAAGCCGGGCGCACCCTCTATCCTGAGCACCGGCCTCCGGGTGGTCGGCAAACTCGTCACCACCGGCGAGCTGCAGATTGACGGTGAAGTTGAGGGCGATGTCGCGGCCGGACGGCTCACCATCGGGGAGCACGCGAAGGTTACCGGCGATATCCGTGCCGAGCAGATCATCGTGCAGGGTGAGGTCTGTGGGAGCATCCGGGCGCGCAGCGTACAACTTGCCAAAACGGCCAAGATCACCGGCGATATCACGCACGAATCGCTGTCGGTCGAGACCGGAGCCTACATCGAAGGGCACTGCAAGCACCCCGATCAGCGCGAGGTCGGGGGCAACACGAAACTCCACTTGGCCGCCGAGCCGGGCAAAACACTTCCCCCGCGCGCCTTCGGCGACAAAACCCTTTCCTAGCTCTCGCATCTCAGCGGGGCCGGTACGGCCTAGCGTTGTATTCAAGTAAGTTGTTGTCTATGCTAGGTGTTATGAGCCGCACTCTTTTTGTATCTCTAACGATTCTGCTCGGCCTTAGCCTGCATGGACAGGCCGTTGCGGCCGTTTATAAGTGGGTGGGGCCGGACGGAAAGACCGTGTATACCGACCAGCCGAGACCGGGGGCCAAGGAGATCGAACTGCCCAAATTCCCCCCTCCCCCTCCGGCTAAGCCCGCCCAAGCGGACAAGACCATACCGGATAAAAAAGCAGACACGACAGCCGAGCCGGTCTTCCCGGGTTACAAGAAGGTGGCGCTGGTCAAACCGGAAAACGACGCCACGGTGCGGGAAAATAGCGGCGTCGTGGAGGTGGCGCTGGAGTTGGAGCCGGCCTGGGACCCTAAGCTGGGGCACAAGATCACGGTCTCGCTGGATGGTAAAAATCTTCCCGAGGTCTACATTATCCCGCAATTTCAACTGCAAAACATTGACCGCGGCAGCCACAGCCTGCAAGTCACGGTCAACGACGCAAAAGATGTACCCCTTTCCACCTCAAACAGCGTGACCTTCCATATGAATCGCCAGTCGGTGAATTTTGTACAAAAAAATCCCCTGATGGCCCCTAGAGTTGACCCCCCCGATAGCCTGCTACAGCCCTACTTATCTGCCCCAAAATAGTGCATTAAATCCCGTTTTGTTTTATTCTGTATTCGGGACACTGACCCTGCCCATCCCACGGTCTTATATCAAGTCTCTGATTTAGCTCTGCTAATTAACGACCTTTGGGCGGCTCTCCAACGCCAGCGCGCGACTGGTTTAGTTCTTGCTTTAGCTCAACTTGACCATGCATTACGCAAAACTTTACCAAGCGGTTACCGAAAATCTGAATACCGCCGTATTCACCTTTGATCGCAGCTTGCGCCTCACCTATATCAATCCCGCGGGCGAAATGATGTTGGCCATCAGCGCCCGTCAGGCGCGGGGGATGCAGGCCTCCGATCTTTTTCAGCACGCAGCGGCCTTTATGGCGTCGCTGAAGCGCGCCCTGAACACCCAGCACCCCTTTAGCGAGCGCGAGTTGCAACTGCGGTTGCTCGATGATACCCCCATCACTGTGGATTGTATGGTCACACCCTTGAGCGAGGAGCGTCTGCTGGTCGAGATGCTGCGGGTGGACCGGCAGTTGCGCATCACCCGCGACGAAAATCGCCTCAGCCACTATCAGGCCAATCAAATGATGTTGCGGGGCCTGGCGCACGAGATCAACAACCCGCTGGGCGGCCTGCGCGGCGCGGCGCAACTGCTGGAGCGCAAGCTGAACGATGCCAGCCTGCAGGAATACACCCGCGTCATCATCGGCGAGGCCGACCGGCTGCGCACGCTGCTGAGCCGCATGCTCGCTCCGACCGCCTTGCCGCAGCGCAGGCTGGTGAATATTCATGAAGTCCTGGAGCGGGTGCGCAGCCTGGTGCTGGCGGAAACTTCCGAGGGAATAACTATCTCACGCGACTACGATCCCAGCATTCCGGAGTTTATGGCGGACAGCGATCAACTCATCCAGGCGGTGCTCAACATTGTGCGCAATGCGGTACAGGCGCTGGATAGTAAAGGCAAAATCACCCTGCGCACCCGTGTCCAGCGGCACTTTACCATCGGCCAGAAGTGTCACAAGCTGGTGGCCGGCGTGGAGATCAGCGATGACGGGCCGGGCATACCCGAAGACTTGATCGAGAATATCTTTTATCCGCTAGTGACGGGCCGCGCGGACGGCAGCGGCCTGGGACTTTCTATCGCGCAGTCCCTGGTCAACCAGCACGGCGGACTGATCGAGTGCGCCAGCAGGCCCGGAAAAACAACGTTTACCTTATGGCTATCCTTGGAAAATGGAGCGCAGCATGACTGACAAGCCGCATGTCTGGGTGATAGACGATGACCGCTCGATCCGCTGGGTGCTGGAAAAGGCCTTGCAGCAGGCGGAGATGAAGGTCACCAGTTTCGAAAACGCGGGATCGGCCTTGAAGGCGCTGCCGAAGGCGCTACCCGATGTGGTCATCACCGATATCCGCATGCCGGGCATGGACGGCCTGAAGTTATTGGAGATGCTGAAGACGCATTATCCCGATCTGCCGGTCATCATCATGACCGCCCACTCCGATCTGGACAGCACAGTGGCGGCGTATCAGGGCGGCGCCTTCGAGTACCTGCCCAAGCCTTTCGATGTGGACGAGGTCGTTGATCTGGTGCGGCGCGCCCTGGAACGCAGCCGCCGCCAGTCTCTGCAAGTGCTGCAAGACGATCAACGGGCGGCGGAGATCATCGGCGAGGCGCCTTCGATGCAGGAGGTGTTTCGCGCCATCGGCCGTTTGTCGCGCTCGCACATCACCGTGCTCATCAACGGCGAGTCCGGCACCGGCAAGGAGTTGGTCGCCCATGCACTGCACCGCCACAGTCCGCGCGCCGCCAAGCCTTTCATCGCGCTCAATATGGCGGCGATCCCGCGCGATCTGCTGGAGTCGGAACTGTTCGGTCATGAACGCGGGGCCTTCACCGGCGCGCAGGAACGGCGGGTGGGACGCTTTGAACAGGCCGATGGCGGAACCTTGTTTCTCGACGAGATCGGCGACATGCCTTCCGAACTCCAGACCCGGCTGTTGCGCGTGCTGGCCGACGGCGAGTTTTACCGCGTCGGCGGCCATAATCCCGTCAAGGTGGACGTGCGCATCATCGCCGCCACGCATCAGAATCTCGAACAGCGGGTGCGCGACGGCCGCTTCCGTGAAGATCTGTTCCACCGTCTCAATGTGATCCGCATCCACATCCCTCCCTTGCGTCAGCGCCTTGAGGACATCCCTCTGTTGCTGCGCCACTTCCTGGGCTCCGCCGCCAAAGAACTCGGCGTTAAGCCCAAGCAGTTGCGCAACGACGCCGAGGAGTATCTGACCCATCTGGATTGGCCCGGCAATGTACGGCAGCTTGAAAACACCTGCCGCTGGCTCACCGTCATGACCATCGGCGACGTGGTCACGGTAGCGGATCTGCCGCCTGAATTGCGGCAGCAACAATCCCCCGCCGGCGACGATGTGGATTGGGAAACCGCATTACGGCGCTGGGCGGATCAGCGCCTCAGCCACGGCGAGACGGACTTGCTCTCCGTCGCCACCCCCGGCTTCGAGCGCATCATGATTGAAACCGCGCTCAAACACAGCGGGGGACGCCGTCAGGACGCGGCGAAATTGCTGGGCTGGGGGCGCAATACGCTCACCCGCAAGATCCAGGAGCTGGGCATGGAGACCCCCGAGTAAGGCGCTGCGGTCCGGGCATAAAGATGCGTTGACTTGGCCGGCTGAAAACTCAATACTTGGGGTCGGATCGGGGAGCCTTATGACGCATTACGGACGGCTGTTGTTCATCTGCATCACACTGGCCGGTTACGCCGCGGCGGCCGCGGCGCAAGATTCTATTCCACGACCCCAGCGTGATGAGCGGGGCCAGATCACCGTATCACCCGCAACCGCCGCGCTGATCAAACAGGCCGAGGCAGGCGACGCCGACGCCGCCAACACGGTCGGATTCCAGTATGGCAACGGTCTGAGCGTGATGCAGAATGACGCCGAGGCCTTGAAGTGGTACCGCAAGGCGGCGGAGCTAGACAGCGTGGAGGGTATGTACAATCTCGCCGGCGTTTACGAAAATGGCTATGGCGTAAAGCAAGACTACCAAGAGGCCGTCAAATGGTACCGCAAGGCGGCGGAACGAGGGCATGCCGGGGCGCACTATGCCCTGGCGAGGCTTTATGAGCAGGAACAGGGCGTGCCCAAAGACCTCAAACAATCCGCCGAGTGGCGCCGCAAAGGCGAAGCGCTGGATCTCAACCCACGTGGCAAATAAGCTCCCATCAGTTACAGCCACTGCAACGGCAGCCCGAATTTTTGCGGCGGCGCTGGCCCTGCTGTCGCCCGTTTTGGCGAACGCCGAACCGATCTCCGCAACCACACCTGCCGTCGAGACCCTTAGCGTCAGCGGTCTTGCCAAGGTAAAGCTCATCCCTGATCGCGCGGTGTTCACGGTCTCCGTGGAGACCAGCGCCAAGACCGTGGGCGAAGCCGTCCAGCAGAACAACGGCAAGATTGAACAAGTGATCGCCGCGCTGAAGAAGGCCGGCGCGACCGATCAGGAAATTCAGACCACGAACTTTTCCATCTTCCCGCAACAGGAGTTCACGGAAAACCGGCGGCCGCGGGTGGTCGGATATCAAGTGAGCAACAGCCTGACCGTGACGCACGCGACGGTGAGCGATGCGGGTAAACTGCTGCAAGCGGCGGTGGACGCCGGCGCCAACCAGGTGGGCGGTTTAAGCCTGGTGGTTTCTGATCTCAGCCGCGGGCGCGAGGAAGGGCTGCAGCGCGCCTTTCAGGACGCGAAGGCCAAGGCCGAGACCCTGGCCAGGGCCGCCGGCAGAACCGTCGGCCGGGCGCTTTCCATCAGCGAGGGCATCATGTCGGCACCACCCTCGCCCCTGTTCGGCCGCACTATGGCCGCCGAGGCCAAGTTCGCAGAGGTGCCCGTCTCCCCAGGAACCGAAGAGATCAGCTTTACGGTTTCGGTAACATTTGAATTGCGTTGAGCAGGCCATGCGTAGACTCAGCCGCCGCAGTC